>JAAYIZ010000118.1 GCA_012523215.1 Thermovirga sp. | reverse complement strand
TGATGGCCGCCGCATCTTTGGGGTTGACCTCCACGTAGAGAGACTTGATGAACTCGGCCGAGGGGGTTCTCCTCGTCATCGAACCCGTGTGGTAGTGGTAGAGCGACCTTCCCGTTGTCGCGAGGAAGGGGTACTCGGCATCGGGCCATTCGTGGGGTTCCTTCCATTCGTGGGGCGCGAAGGTGGCCTTCCCCCGGGGAAATCCCGTGGTGTAAAGGTTAGGCGTTCCAGGGTGGTCCTTGTCGGGGCAGGGCCACAGGAGCGGGCCCTGGTCCAGACGGTCGTAAGTGACGCCTCCGTACTGGGGTACGAACCGGTTGATCTCCTCCATCACGTCCTCGGGGGATTGGAAGTCCCATTCCGCTCCGCAGGCATTGGCCAGGTCAACAATGACCTCCCAGTCCGGGCGGGCTTCGCCGGGGGCGTCAACGGCTTTGCGGATCCTCTGCACGGCTCGGCAGGTATTGGTAAAGGTGCCATCCTTTTCGGCCCAGCAGGTTGCCGGGAGTACCACATCAGCCAGCTGCGCCGTCTCGGTCATGAATATATCCTGGACGACGAGGAATTCCGCCCTTTCAAGGGCGTCCTTCACGTGCTTGGTGTTGGGGTCGCTGACCATGGGGTTCTCTCCCATGATGAAAAGTCCCTTGACTTCGCCTTTGGCGAGCCCGTCGGTGACCTTGACTATGGTCCTGCCCGGGGAGGTAGGAAGCTCGGCTTTCCAGATTTGCCTCACCTTTTCAACGGCCTTTTCGGTGTTCTTGGTGATGTCGAGGTAGCCCGGGAGCGTCGCCGGCAGGCAGCCCATATCGCAGGCGCCCTGGACGTTGTTCTGACCCCGCAAGGGGTTGACGCCCGTGCCGGGTCTTCCGAGCATGCCGCAGAGCAGCGCCAGGTTGGCGACGGTTCTTACATTGTTGGTACCGTACTGGTGCTGGGTGATCCCCATGGTGTAGAAGATAGCCGAGTTCGGTCCCCGGGCGTAAGTCCTGGCCGCCTCTCTCAGGGTCTCTTCGGGCACCCCGGTGATGGCGCTCACCTTGGCCGGTGTGTACTCCGCGACTACAGCCTTGAGTTCGTCGAATTTCTCAACGTTCTTCTCGATGAATTCCTTGTCATGGAGGCCTTCGGCGATGATTATGTTCATGAGCCCGTTGAGAAGAGCCACGTCGCTTCCCGAACGATGCCTGACCTTGATGTCGGCATAGTCGTCGAGCTCGATCCTTCTCGGGTCGCAAACTATCAGCTTGGTCCGACCTTCCTTTTGCTGTTCCTTCAACCAAGAACCGATGACGGGATGGTTCTCCGTCGTATTGGACCCTATCACCAGGGCCACATCGGCGTGCTTGATTGACTCGTAATCGTTGGTCATTGCTCCGCTTCCCAGGGTCTCGCCGAGACCCGCTACAGTGGCGGAGTGTCAGAGGTGGGCACAGTGATCTATGTTGTTTGTGCCCATCACCTCCCTTGCGAAACGCTGAAGCAGGTAGTTCTCCTCGTTGGTGCAGCGCGCCGAGGAGAAAAAGGCCACCGAATCGGGGCCGTAGGAATCCCGGAAGCCGGTGAGCTTTTTGGCCACCAGGCCAAGGGCTTCCTCCCAGGATGCCTCCCTGAAGGCTCCCTTTTCCTTGATCAATGGCTTTTCGAGCCTGTCGTCGCTGTGCACGAAGCTCCAGGCAAAGCGACCCTTCACGCAACATCTTCCGGCGTTCATCGAGGTGGCGCTGTCGTAGTCGGTTTTCACGTTCCATATCTTGCCCGTGAGTTCGTCCACGTGAATATCCAGTTCGCATCCCACGCCGCAGTAGGGACAGATGGTCTTGACGATCCGCGTTTTGGACGGACGGCTGATGCCGTGGACGGAATTTTCCGTCAGGGCCCCCGTTGGGCAGAGCTCGACGCACTGGCCGCAGAAGACGCAGGTGGAATCCTCGATGCCCCGGTCCATGGCCGGTGCGATGAGGGTATCCATGCCCCTGTGCTGGAAATCGATGGCGCTGTATATGGCTTGCTGGCTGCAGGCCCTCACGCAGACGCCGCAGGCTATGCACTTGTCCATGTCCCTGAGGTAATACTTGTTGGCCTCGACGGTCCTGTGCGGCCTGGAGTACTCCTCCTTGGAGAAGGTTTCGGGATCTGCTTCGTACTCCGTTCCGTACTCCCTGAGCTTGCATTCGTGGACGTCGGGGCAGCCGCACTTCATGCAGCGGCTTCCATCTCTCCGAACCTGCTCTTCCGTAAGCCCCAGGTTGTACTCCTCGAAGGGCCGGGAGAGACGAACATTCCCGGGACAGTGAACCGGGTGTTCCTGGGGTTGCTTCTCCTGGTCCAGGAAGTCTTCCGGACCAAGGTCGACCCGGACGACGTCGCACTCGAAGGGTCGGTGGGGGACGCCTTCCATGATGAAGTGATTGATGGATTCGGCGGCCCAGTGGCCTTCGGCGATGGCTCCCACGGCGATATCCGGGCCGGTGTTGAGGTCGCCGCAGGCAAAGACACCCTCCAGGGGCGTAGCGAAATGTTTATCCGAGTTGATCCTTCTGCCGTCGTGTATCTCCTTGGGCAGGGGAGAGAAGTCCGCACCCTGGCCTATAGCGGCGATGACGGTGTCCACTTCAAGGGTGAACTGCTCCCCCGTCGGGACGGGGCGCCTGCGACCGGAAGCGTCGGGTTCGCCGAGTTCCATCTTTTCGCAGACAAGCCGCTCCACCTTGCCATCGCCCTCGACGGCGACCGGGGCGGCGAGGAAGATGAATTCCACGTCCTCTTCCATGGCCTCGTCGATCTCCAGTTTCTCCGCGGGCATTTCATCGCGGGTCCTGCGGTAGACCACGTAGACCTTGTCGGCATCGCAACGGAGCGCGCATCGTGCGGCGTCCATGGCGGTGTTGCCTCCCCCGATGACGGCCACCCTGCTTCCCACGTCGACCTTGCGGCCGTTGTTGACCTCGTAGAGGAAGTTGATCCCTCCCAAAACGCCCTTCAAGTCCTCGCCGGGCGCCCTCATCGGCAAGGATTTCCAGCATCCGAAGGCGAGCAGGACCGAGTCGTAGTTTTTCCTGAGTTCCTCGAGGGTCACGTCCTTGCCCAGGGTGGTGTTCAACCTTGTCTCGATGCCGTGGTCGATGATCCAGTCGATCTCTTTCTGGAGGATGGGCTGGGGAAGCCGGTAATCGGGAATGCCGAACCTCATCATCCCGCCGAGGGCCGATTCCTTGTCGAAGAGGGTGATCGCGTACCCCATCTTCCGCAGGTAGTAGGCCGCCGATAATCCCGCCGGGCCTCCACCCACGATGGCCACCTTTTTGCCGTTTTCCTTGATTTCCGGGATAACGCCCAGGTCTCCGGTGTTGATGCCCCAATCCCCGATAAACCTCTTGATCTCGCGAATGGAGACCGGTTCTTCATCGACGAAATTCCTGCGGCACTTTTCCTCGCAGGGGGCCGGACAGATGCGGCCGATGGAGGCCGGGAGGGTGATGTTTTCGTGGAGAGCTTCAAGGGAAGCCCGGTACTCCCCGTCGGCCGCGTAGTTGACGTAGCCCTTGACATCGCCCCTGGCGGGGCAGGCCAGTTGGCAGGGGGGACGGCAGTCGCCCACGTGATCCGAGAAGAGTAGTTGAAGGGCCAACTGCCTGGCGCCGAATACCCGGTCGGTCATCGTCTGGATCTCCATGCCGTTGTTAATGGGCATGGCGCAAGCCCTGACCAGGTTTTTCGCTCCCTTGACCTCGACCAGGCAGATAGAGCATCCACCGTGAAGGGTCAGGTGCGGATCGTAACATAAGGTGGGTATCTCAATGCCGTTCTCGGCGCAAAGTTCCAGGATCTTTTGGCCCCGATACCCGAAGACCTCTTTCCCGTTAAGGATTACTTTTACGTCTCGATCCATTGTCCAAAGATCCTCCTTATTCAACGCTTATCGCCTTGACCGGGCATACGGCCATGCATCGTCCGCACTTTATGCAAATGTCCTGGTCGATGAGATGGGGTTTCTTGATCTCGCCGCTTATCGCGCTGACCGGGCATTCGCGGGCACACCGGGTGCACCCGATGCACTTGTCGGGGTCGATGGTGTAATGAATGAGGGCCGTGCAGACCTTGGCCGGACATTTCTTGTCGACGATGTGCGCGAGGTACTCGTCACGGAAATATTTTATCGTGGTCTGGACCGGGTTGGGTGCCGTCCCCCCCAGGGCGCAGAGGGAACCGTCTTTGACCTTTTGGGCGAGGTCTTCCAGCAGATCCAGGTCTTCCAACTTACCCTTGCCTTCGCAGATCCGTTCTAGGATTTCCAGCATTCTCTTCGTCCCTATCCTGCAGAAGGGGCACTTGCCGCAGGATTCGTTCTGGACGAAGGTGAGGAAGAACTTCGCGAAGTCAACGATACAGGTATCCTCGTCGGTGACCACCATGCCACCGGAACCCATGATAGCGCCGGTAGCGTTGATCGACTCATAATCGACGGGGGTGTCGAGCATCGATTCGGGCAGGCATCCCCCCGACGGACCGCCTAGCTGAACGGCTTTGAACTTCTTGTCATTGGGAATGCCGCCCCCTATATCGTAGATGACTTCCCTGAGGGTCATACCCATGGGGGCTTCCACGAGGCCGGTGTTGTTCACCTTCCCGGTAAGGGCGAATATCTTCGTCCCCTTCGAAGTTTCCGTTCCAACGCTGCTGAACCATTCGGCGCCGTTGAGGATGATCTGCGGGATATTAGCCCAGGTTTCCACGTTATTGATATTGGTTGGTTTTCCCCAAAGGCCCGAGTTGGCCGGGAAGGGGGGGCGAGGGTTGGGCATGCCTCGCTTGCCCTCGATGGAAGCCATGAGGGCGGTCTCTTCGCCGCAGACAAAGGCCCCGGCACCTTCCTTGATATGGAGCTTGAAGGAGAAACCCGTGCCCATTATGTTGTCGCCCATGAGGCCCATCTCGGTAGCCTGCTCGATAGCGGTATTGAGGCGTTTGATGGCCAGGGGGTATTCGGCACGGCAGTAAATATACCCCTCGTCGGAGCCTATGACGTAGGCCCCAATGAGCATTCCTTCGACGACGCTGTGGGGGTCGCCCTCGAGGACCGATCGGTCCATGAAAGCCCCGGGGTCTCCCTCGTCGGCGTTGCAGACAATATATTTCTTATCCCCGGGGGCCATCCTGGCGAACTCCCATTTCCTGCCCGCGGGGAAACCTGCCCCCCCGCGTCCCCTGAGGCCTGATTTCTTCACGATATCCAGTGTCTCTTCCGGAGGCAGCTCGAGGAGGACCTTGGCCAGGGCCTGGTATCCGTCCCTGGCGATGTATTCCTCGATGTTGTCGGGATTTATGTAGCCGCAATTGCGCAGGACGATCCTGCGTTGCTTGCCGTAGAAAGGAATGTCCCTGTAATGAGGTATCTTTTTCTTTTCTACGTCAGGGGTTGTGTAAAGGAGCCGCTGAAGGATCCGGCCCTTGTAAAGATGTTCTTCGACGAGCTCCGGTATGTCCTCGGGCTTCACTTGGCAGTAGAAGGATCCCTCCGGGTAGACCACGACGATGGGTCCCATTTCGCACATGCCATGGCAACCCGTCTCGACGAGCATGACTTCCTTGTCTAGCCCTCGGCGGGCCAGTTCCGTTTTGAAGGCTTCAAAAACGGGTGCTGATCCGCTTGCGGTACAACCTGTTCCTTTGCATATCAGAACGTGGGCGCGATACAAAGCCATTTTCAAAGCCCCCTAGTCAGTTTGTCCGACAACCTTGTCCTCGACAATGTTGCCGTTGACGACATGTTCAACGATGATCCTGGGAACATCGCCAGGCCCGACTTCACCATAGGTGGTCCGGGGCTCGCCGGGACGGATCACGTCCAACAGCGGTTCCTTCTGGCACATCCCGATGCATCCCGTGGTCTCCACGGTTATATCCGTGAGGCCCCTTTTTTCCAGTTCCTGCAGGATGGCCGTCATGACCTCCCTCGCGCCAGCGGCGATGCCACATGTCCCCATTCCCACGATGATCCTAGTCTTTCCCCCGGAACGGGCCGCTGTGAGGTCCTTCGATTGCTCCTTGATCTTCCTGAGGTCCTCAAGACTGGTTATTTTCTTCAAAACGTTCATTCCCCCCTGTGCGGAGATTGTAGATACCTTGTTCAATATAGCGGGAGATCCACAAGGCGACCTCCGGAGAAACCAACAGTTCCCTGTCCTCCAGCACCCGCACCAATTCCTCCGTACTGGTCTCGAAAAGGTCGCTGTCGAAGTTGTATCGGAACAAAAAATCCCTCTCGGGCCATCCCACCATCAGCGTCATGACAGTGGCCGGTATATCCCCGAGAGGAGGGCAATCGATGCAATCTCTTTT
>JAAYIZ010000117.1 GCA_012523215.1 Thermovirga sp. | reverse complement strand
CCTGCAAATCCAAGAGATTGTAGCACCGATCGCCCCCTTTGACCAGGTATGAAAGTATTTGAAAAATGCCGCGAAAAAGGCCTAGAGCATGGCCTGGATCGCCCCCACGATGGGCAGGAATATGGCCGACGCCACCAGCGCCACGATGCCGCCGACGAAGATTATCAAGAGGGGCTCTATGACGGCCGTCAGGCGCTTTATCTTTTCGTCCAGTTCCTGCTCGAACCAGTCGGCCACCTTGCCCAGCATCTCCTCCAGGCGGCCCGTCTGCTCCCCGATGGTGATCATGTGGGCCACCATGATGGGGAAGACCTTCGTCCTGGCCACCGTCTCCCCCAGGGCCTGCCCCCGGCGGGCCGCCTCGCGCATGTCGATGTAGGCCTTCTCGACGACGTAGTTGTTGGCCACCTCGGAGGTCATCTCCAGGGACATCAGGATGGGCACCCCCGCCTCGACCAGGGCCGAGAGGGTGCGGTTCGTCCTGGCCATGATGGTCTTGTAGAAGATGTCGCCCACGACGGGGAGTTTGAGTTTTATCCTGTCCAGGAAGGGTCGGGTGGCCTTCATCCTGTTAAAAAGCACTATGAGCACGATGACGGCGAAGACCCCCGCCAGGAAGACGTACCACTTCTCGCTCATCCAGACGGCGAACTTGAAGGTCACCTTCGTCACCGCCGGCAGTTCTATCCCCATGGAGTCGAAGACCTGGGCGAAGCGGGGGACGATGAAGGTGATGAGGATATAGACCACCCCCAGGGCGAAGGTGACCACCACGGCGGGGTAACTGACGGCGGAGTAGATCTTGGACCGCAGTTCCTGCTGCTTTTCCAGGAAGGTGGCCAGCCTCTCCAGGCTCGAGTCGAGCACGCCCCCCTCCTCGCCGGCCCGGACGATGGAGACCATCAGCACCGAGAAGGCCTTCTGGGTGCGCATGGCGGCGCTGAAGGACATGCCGCCGTCGACCAGTTTCTTGACCTCCCGGATGGAGGCGGCGAGCCGCTTGTTCCTGGTCTGCTCCCCCAGGATCTCCAGGGCGCTCCCCAGGTTGATCCCCGAGGAGATCATCGTGGCCAGTTGCCGGAACATGACGGCCCTGTCCTTCAGGGGGATGGTGCTTATCATCCTGAGGCGGTCCATGAGGGAGGGCTTTTCCGCCCCCGCAGCGGCCTCGAAGGAAAGGGGTATCAGGCCGCGGTTTCGTATCATCGCGGCGGCCTGGGCCTGGCTGTCGGCGTTCATGAAGCCGCTGACGGTATCGCCCTTGGGGTTGCGGGCCTTGTACTTGAACCTCACGAAGCGCACCCCCGAATCATCAAGATAACACTCTCGCAATTATATATGAATTCTATTTAAATAAAGGCGCCAAGTCAATATGCCTCGTTATCTTGCTAAAAAGACGTCTCGAAGACGAGCCTTTCCAGGTCCTTCGTATCGTGGGCCCTGGCCCTGGCCGTGTCGAAGGGGATGACCCCGTCCCTGACGCGGCGGGCCAGGTCCTGGTCCATGGTGTGCATGCCGAAGGAGGAGCCCGTCTGCATGATGCTCACCATCTGGGAGACCTTGGCCTCGCGGATGAGGTTCCTCACGGCCGGCGTGGCGAACATGAGATCGGTGGCCACCACCCTCCCCCCGCCGGGGACGGGGATCAGTTGCTGGGTGCAGGCCCCGATGAGCACGTTGCTCAGTTGCTGGCGTATCTGCTGCTGCTGGTGGGGGGGAAAAACGTCGATGATGCGGTCCACCGTCTGGGCGGCGCCCTGGGTGTGAAGGGTGGCGAAGACCAGGTGCCCCGTCTCGGCGGCCGTCACCGCCGCCGAGATGGTCTCCAGGTCCCTCATCTCGCCGATGAGGATCACGTCGGGGTCCTGCCTCAGGACCCTCTTCAGCGCCTCGGCGAAGCTCCAGGTGTCGGTCCCCACCTCCCTCTGGTGGATGAGGGCCATGCCGGAAGTGTGCAGGTACTCGATGGGGTCCTCGATGGTGACTATGTGGCAAGCCCTGGTCTGGTTTATCTCCTGGATGAGGGAGGCCAGGGTGGTGCTCTTGCCGCTCCCCGTGGGGCCCGTCACCAGGAAGAGCCCCCGGTGCTTTTTCGTCACATCGCTAAGGGGAGAGGGCAGTTGCAGTTCCGCTATGGTCCTTATCCTGGTGGGTATGGTCCGCAGGGCCATCCCCGGGTTGCCCCGCTCGAAGAAGCAGTTGCCCCTGAAGCGGGATGTCTCCCCCGTGGGTGCCGTGAAGGCGAAGCTGAAGTCCATCTCCAGTTTCTCCTCCAGGTCCTCTATCTGCCTGCGGGTGAGGACTTCGCCCGTCATGGAGCGGACGTCCTCGGCCTCGAGGACGCCGTAGGTCGTCAGCGACAGGAGGTCGCCGTCGATCCTCACCGTGGGGTAAAGCCCCGTGCCCAGGTGTATGTCGGTGGCCTGTTTGCGGATCGCTTCCGCCAGTATCGGCTGCAGGGATATCGCCATGCTGTGAGCCTCCCCCCGTCTCCTTCGCTCAGTTGAGGGTCACCTGGAGGACCTCCTCCAGGCTGGTGACGCCGTCCACCACTTTGCGCAGCCCCGAGTCCCTGAGGGTCCTCATGCCCTTGCTGACGGCCTCCTGCTGTATCCTGTGGCCGGCCGCCCCTTCCAGCACGAGGTTTTCGATCTCCTCGTCGACCTTCATGATCTCGTAGATGCCGGAACGCCCCCGGTAACCCGTCCCGCGGCAGGCCTCGCACCCCAGGGGTTTGAAGGCCCTGGTCCCCCGGGGGAGCCCCAGGTCGGTGGCGGTGCTGTCGGGGATGGTGTACTCCTGCTTGCACTCCTCGCAAAGTTTGCGGACGAGCCGCTGGGCCATGACGGCCAGCAGCGACGACGAGACCAAAAAGGGCGCTATGCCCATCTCCACGAGCCTGATGGAGGCGCTGGGAGCGTCGTTGGTGTGGAGCGTGGAGAGCACCAGGTGACCCGTGAGGGCCGCCCGGACGGCCAGCTGGGCCGTCTCCAGGTCGCGGATCTCCCCCACCATTATCTTGTCGGGGTCCTGCCGGAGGATGGACCTCAGCGCCTCGCCGAAGGTTAGGCCCGCCTTCTCGTTGACCTGGATCTGGTTTATGCCGGTCATGGTGTACTCCACGGGGTCCTCCACGGTGATGATGTTGACCTCGGGCTTGCTCAGCCTCTCCAGGATGGAGTAAAGGGTCGTCGACTTTCCGCTCCCCGTGGGCCCCGTGACGAGGAGTATTCCGTAGGGGGCCGCCATTATGCCGTCGACGATGATCCTATCGTCGGTTTCGAGGCCGAGTTTTTCCAGCCCCACCATGGCGTTGGACTGGTCCAGGAGACGGAGGACGACCTTTTCACCGAAGATGGTGGGGAGCGTCGAGACGCGGAGGTCGATGTTCTTGTTGAGGGTCTTTATCAGGATCCTGCCGTCCTGGGGGCGCCTTTTCTCGGAGATGTCTATGTTGGCCATGATCTTTATCCTGGAGGAGACGGCGGGGTGCAGTTTCCTGGGGAAGTCGACGGCGTCGAAAAGGGAGCCGTCGACCCTGTACCTGACCCGGGTGACCTTCTCGAAGGGCTCGATATGGATATCGGAGGCCGCCTCCCGGACGGCCTGCTCCATGATGGAGTTGACCAGTTTGACCACCGGGGCGTCGTCGGCGCTGGAGCCCTTGCCCTCGCGGTCCAGGTCGGCGGGGCTGGCGGACTCCACCACCTCGACCATGGCGTCGTCCAGGGACAACTGCACCTCGTAGAACTTGTCCAGGTCGCGGAATATCTCCGTCGACGTGGCGATGCCCACCTCCACCTCCATCCCGGTGAGGAGGCGCAACTCGTCGATGGCCAGCACGTTCAGCGGGTCCGCCATGGCCACCATGAGCCTGTTGTTGTCGAGGATGGCCAGCGGCACCAGTTCCAGCCTGCGGGCGACGCTCTCGGGGACGATCCGCAGGGCCTCGCCCATGGGGCGGTAGCGGGCGAGGGATATGAGGGGGACCTTCAGTTGCCTGCTGAGGACCTCGGCCAGTTGCCGCTCCGTCAGCAGCTGCTTGGAGACCAGTATCTCGCCGAGCCTCTTCTTGGAGTACTTCTGCTCCGAGAGGACCCTCTCCAGGGCTTCCTGCGACAGGAGGCCCGAACTGACGAGGAGGTCTCCCAGCCTGAACTGCAATTGGCCGTTGGCGTACTTTTCCTGCGGCACGAATATCACCTCGAAATAGTGACACAGCCTGCATCGGCGGGCTTCTCTGCATGCACTTTCTATATCATACAACAAAAGAAAGGACAAGGAGAACTTAAGAGTGTAAAAGGGAGACAACAACCGTGAATCGTGAATCGAAAGGTCAAATTCGCAGGCGAATCGCTTTGCTCTTGCGACTCGTATATTCTTTCGTCGGTTCTAAAATAAGCCCTGTAAGGCAGTAGGTTTCGGGACGGCGAAGACCGATTTGCGACTTACGGCCCTTACGATGTCTTATTGCCCTATACTTTGACCGGGGTGTAAAATTCACCCGGCGAAGGGGGGAGGCCGCTTGACCGATTCTCGTGCAACCGGAAAAGCCTGGGAGACGGAGTTCGCGGCGCTGGACCTGGAGACGACGGGGCTCGACCCCCTGAAGGACCGCATCGTCGAGGCCGCGGCCGTCGTCTTCAAGGGGG
>JAAYIZ010000116.1 GCA_012523215.1 Thermovirga sp. | reverse complement strand
TTTTTTTGTCCGGCCTGGGGAAGGCGGCCCATCTGGTTCCGCTCTTCGGCTTCAGCAGGTGCCAGTCGGGAACCAGCGGCGTTGGGTGTCCTGTGTCGGGGCAAGGGACAGTTCGGGCAAAGATATAGGCCTGGACTAATCCGTCTGAGTGTTTTGGATAATACTTATCAATCCTTGCAGAAATGCTTTTCTTCCAGACGTTTTTCCAATGCTGGACTTTTTCAAAAAGGCCTTCTCCAAAAGAGAAGGGAAAATCATTTGATGCTTTGAGTATCGTACATGCGACCGGGTTATACTCATTGGCTATTGTCTTTATCCCGAGCCGGGCTGATTCAAAGGGTATGGAGCCACCTCCGGCCATAGGATCCATCACCACGATCTTATCTCCCCATAGATCATGCATGGATTTAAAAGCAGATAAAGCTTCAGTTTCAGGGATAGATCCCTTGAAAGCCCTGTCGCATCCGAAACCGCCATCAACCCTGGCGCCGGTATCCATTAGCTGTCTAATGGCCACGATCTCGGCTCCAGGCCTTCCGAACCCCAGCAACCTCTCAAAGACGTCCCGGGGAAAATCGGCCGGCAAAAGGGACGCCAGCACCGCAGCCCTGCTCACCGTCAGGGGGCGCCTTGCCCACCAGACGTGGAATCTGGCATTAGGGGGGTTTTGTCCGGTGCCTCTTTCCCTCATGCACTCCACGCCAATGGCTGCAGCGGGGAGCCACTCCTCTATAAGAACCCTCGGATGATCTTTCCCGGGCACGATGGTCACCATTCCCTTCGATTTGAGCTGTATCTATTGCCGTTTCAATCCTGACTTCCCACGGCTCCTACAAGTATTCGCAGGGCCCTGATAGGGCGGGATGTCTGGCTGTTCCAGATCTTCCCGAGCCACCAGGCCGCCTCGGCGCCGTCAGTATGCTGCAGATTTATTGCCGCTCGGTAGATCTTTTCGGGATCGGCCAGACCGGCGGATACAAATCCGAAACAAGCTATCCGGGCACCCCAGTCGGCATCAAGGGGCTGATGATGACCGTTGGACACAACAGCATCGCCGTTGCCCCGAATGTCCTTGACAGCAACATTGAAGAGCCCCCTGCCTGCTGCAAAGGCCTGCGGCGATACCGCCACGATCCTCTGAAGGGTTTCCCGGGATTTATTGTCCAGCATCCGGCGGTAGATTATCACCGCTTCTCCGCCCTTCCTGAAGGTGATCCTGAATGAGAAAGGAGCATCCTTGAGTTCTAGCATTCTCCGGCCTCCATAGGCCCAAACATTGCCTCCCCGGAGATGTTCTCCATATCCTGTTCTTGAATAGTCTTTAGCATTGCCTCAATCCTCTCCTGTGCTCCTTCACAACCCGTTTCCGCAAAATCAAGGTTCATCTTTGCCTCGTAGGTGGTAACGCTTTCCATCGCACTGTACAGGGTCCTGGCGACGACAAAGGGCTGAACAGGGCTGTTGGCCCTGAAACCGGTGACCTTGTAGTTGGCCTGCCCTCCACCTCGCAACCGGCCAGAGATGGTCACGGACATGAATGCCTCCCTGGCCCCGAAGGGTTGCCCCAGGGCTGCCAACCTGAGGGACCCATCAGGGTGCAAGGCCTTGAGGTTGAGAGCCAAAAGGGGACGCTGCACAGATTCTTCGAGCATCTGGTCCCAGCCGTTTACCGTAAGATTTCCCTCTCCACTGCCGGGAAGATCAGGAGGTGGCGGAGGAGGAATATCAGGAGAGGCTTCAGGCCGCTGGTCCTCTTTCAGCCAATCCAATGAGCATTCGCTTATGGGGAAAGTGACCAGGGTCTCATCGTCCAGTTCGGGGAGAGGTATTCTGCCCCCATGAGGAGAGCTCCTCCTCTGTCCAAGCGGCCCTGAGATCTTTTGTTCTGCAGTCCACACGGTTCCGCTCAAATCCTTTAGAAGGATCTTTTCCTGATGAATAGACCTCTGGAGGGTCTTGCGGACAAAACCCTTCTCTGGGATCAAGCGCATGTTCGCCGCTGCGTAGAGCCTTTCCATAACAGATCTGGTCTTCCATGCGCCTTTCACTTCCAGGGAAGGAGTGGCGCCTTGGAGCAGGTCTACGAACCTGTTGGGATCCAGGGAGTCGTTGTCCTTATATATCAGTTGATTTGCTTCCAAAAACTTATGAAGGGAGTCCTGACCCTTCGGCTGAGCCAAGGCGGTCTCCTCGGGGAACTGGAAATGCTCGTAGAGTTTCCCCCTTTCGCCATCGGCCATGACGACCACATCGAAGGCCCGGAAGGCCTGGATCTTCAGTTGCTTCTCCAGGGCTGGTTTGATGCGGGATATTTGCTGTCTTACAACTTTCCCCGATTCTCCCTGGTTTTCGTTCTCGATCCTTTCAGTGGCGATCAATTTCTTTGCCCGGTCCAGGGCGTCGGCAAAGGAGGACGGGCTAGGGGCAATGGCAATGATCGCATTCCGGAAGCGCCTTGGCATCGGGGCTTCGACATTCGTATCATCGGAGAACGAACACACTCTTCCCGCGGAGGAGGGATCCAGACAGAGGGCCAGCTGCAGATCAGCCACATCCTGGACCGCCCGGGGAGAGGTAGGCCACGGGATCATTTTGAATCTCGGGCCCTGGAAATACTTTTGCACAAGGCTCTGAACCTTCATGATCGCATCTGCATCGGGGATCCTCGCTTTGAGCTCCTCGATCTGTTTGATGACGTTGGGCTCGTATCTGAACTGCCACCCTCTCTCGCCCGGCATGGGGTAGGTGTGCCAGCATACTGACAGTAATCTCTCCAATGCTTCTGATGGTTCCGGCCCCGCATCCTGGAGCCGGAGAACAGACAAGGTCAGTTCCGCTACATCCAGGCCGCTCCTGCTTTCAAGGGGCAGGCTTTCAAGTAGCAGTGCTCCGGCGACTCTACGGTGCAATCCGTTCGGATCCGTTCCGTCCAGGCTTGCGGCATGGTTACCTATGTCGGCAGTGACGGCAGAACTGAAAGGGTCCCTTTCGAGGCGATGCAGGAGTTCCCCCTGGATGGCGCTGTCCATCCAGTCGATATCTCCTGCCGTAATAATGTCGGGGTTCCAACCATGCTCCCATACGTTACGGATTATCCTTGCAAAAAAACGAAGGACGCCCCGGCTCTTCTGGAAGGCGGGCATGCTGCCCAAACGCCCCTGGGCAGTAAGCAGAAGCCTGGGGTGAAAGGGGTAGCTTTTTGCGAAGCCATCCCGGTATTGCGGGGTGCAATACTCTCCGGAGAGTATCTCAGGATACTCTTCTGAAACTCTTTTATATAGATAGGAGTATCTTTGAGCGACGATACCTGCGGCAGAAGAATCGACAGACTTGAAAAGGCGCTTTGCGATAACCTGGGCCGTTTCGTCCCCGATGGGATCATAATCTGTTGCTGAACGGCTCAAGACTTCATCGAGTCGGGTGGTTGTCTGCGGTAATATCTGGTGTATACGGCCCGCTTCCATGGAGTAGGCAGACTGCCCAGCCGTATCCGTAACCACAAGCACGGCCTGGGGACGACTCTGCACGATCGAAGCCAGCGAGTTGATATATCCCAGGAGGTTCCCTTCTCCCTGTTCGCTTAACTTGGCCATGTAGATGACAAGCTCATCTAGCAGGATCAGGAGAGGACCATCGGGAAGGACCGATTTTATCAATGCGTTGCTGGGCGAAGCGTTAATGTCATCCGCCGCCCCAAGTCTGTCCAGGCC
>JAAYIZ010000115.1 GCA_012523215.1 Thermovirga sp. | reverse complement strand
TGAATGCGAGGAGCGGCATCAACGCAAGCCTGAAGATCGTGGAACATATCGATCCCGTCGGCGCCGTGCTCGGCGAGGGAATGGAGAACCTGGCCGAAGCCCTTGAAGGGGCGGGCTTCCCAGCCGTTATAGCGCCCTCCCTGGGCCCCCTGTCTCGATTCAAGGGCCGGGAGCATGGGGGTGAGGATAGTGACCTAGCCGTCATCTTCGCCACATCGGGGACGACGGGAGCGCCCAAGGCCGTGCAGGTCAGTCATGGAAACCTTATCGACAATTCCCTCAAGGTGCACCAGAATATCGAGGGTTTCGATACGGGGAGGATCCTGATGAACGTCCTGCCCAACTTCCATTCCTTCGGTTTCACCATCTGTGGAGTGCTGCCGCTTTGCTTCGGGCTCCCCATGGTGATCATCCCCTCCTTCATGCCCCTGAAGGAGACCCTCGATGCCCTGCAATCGGCGGAAGTGAGCATCCTCATCGCCGTCCCGACCATGCTTCCCTTCCTCTTGGGGGCCGTGTCGAAGGAAGGGGTCACCTTGCCCAGGTTGAAGTACATCCTCACCGGGGGCGGGAAGCTGGACCCAACCCTGGAGGCCCGGATCCGGAAGGAGATGGGCGTCATCTGTTTCGAGGGCTACGGCCTGACGGAATGCTCGCCGGTGGTCTCCTGCAATCCTTCGGAGGCCGACAGGAAACTGGGTACCGTCGGTCCGCCCCTTCCGGGCTACGAGGTCCAGTTGAGGGACCTCGAGGGCAAAGCCTTACCCCCGGGAAGAGAGGGTGTGCTATGGGTCAGGGGACCCTCGGTGACCTCCGGGTATTTTCGGGCGCCCGAACTGACGGCCGAGCGTTTCCATGACGGGTGGTTCGATACGGGCGATATAGTGAGCATCGATGAAGACGGCTTTATCACCATCCTTGACCGGGCCACGGACCTCATCATCGTCGGAGGTTTCAATGTTTACCCCCAGGAAGTCGAAACGGTGCTGAACACGCACCCGGCGGTCAAAATGAGCGCGGCCATCGGCATCCACTCCTCGATGAGCGGCGAAGTCGTCAAAGCCTTCGTGGTGCCCCATGAAGGCGTCGAAGTGACTCAGCATGAACTGGTCCAGTATGCCAAGGGACACCTCGCTCACTACAAGGTACCCAGGAAGATCGATATCGTGAAAGAACTCCCCCTTTCCAGCGTCGGAAAGGTGCTCAGGAGAGCACTGAAGGAGGCGGAGAGCGCCGGGGGAGGGGATCTCTAGTGGGGTCGACCGACCCCGGGAGGAAAAAACGGGACGAATTACCGGGACAATTTCAGTCTTCATCGTGGAGAAAAGAATGAGGAAGGTCTTCGGCCGCCCTGATTTCCTGGTGACGGCGGGTTCGGTCCTCATCTTCCTTGTAATTTGCGCCCTAATCCCCACTCCCGGGTACGCCGCCTCAATTCGTTCCTTCAGGGCCGGGCTCCAGCCCGGGGGGGCGAGGCTGGTCATAGACCTGGACGAACCCGCCGATTACGGGGTAAGGGCGGACGCCTCGACAATCCGGGTGGTAATAGGGGCGGGGTCCGCCGGTCCGGCCTCGGGGCGCTTTCCCAAAAACCCCGTCGCCGTGGCTTACGCCTCGAAACCTTCCGAGAAGGGCACCTCCCTCGAGATCACTCTCAATTCAACTTTGGTCGCCGTGAGGCACTATACCCTCTCCAGGCCGGAACGGATTGTACTGGACATGGTCCCCTCCCCCGGGTCGGCTGAACCGGAGGGCGAAAATCCCCAGGTCGATGCCATCCACGGCCTGGTGCGGTCCCAATTCACCACGGGCCCCGGAAAGGGGTATACGGACCTTCGCCTTTCGCCCGAGGACCTGCCCCTGGTGGGGGGGCTCGCAGCGAAAACTTACCCCTTTGAAATACCGGTCACGAGGAGAATCGTCGAAGGCGGCTCCTTCAGTCCGGTGATCCGTTTCCTCGGGCCGGGGAGACGGGACCAGGCCAGGTTGATCTTTATCCTGAATGGCGTCCCCCTCGGCGAGGCCCTTCTTGAAAGCGAGGCGCCCGGCGGACCGGTGGCCGCCATTGACCTGCCGGCATCCCTTCTGCGCCCGGGAACGAACAGGTTGACCCTGGCAGCGGCCACCAGGCAAAAGGAAGGAATCAAGGATGGGGGAGGAACCCTCCGCATACTCAACGGCAGCAACCTTCGCCTGCGATACCGGACTGCCCCTGGCTTAAGCCTGAAAGACATGGTGTCCCTCCTCGAGGATGACCCGGCCTTTTCGGCGGACGACCTGGCCGTGATCATACCGGACAGGCCGGAGCCGGAAGAGGTCCAGGCGGCGCTTGAACTGCTTCTCGAATGGTACGGGAAATCTCCCCGCGGCGCGGCCTCCGCCCGGGTGTTGACCCAGGACCTGGTCAACGGAGAGGTCGCAAGCTCCTCCCCTATGATCTACCTGGGGAGAAGGAGCCTCCTGTCCCGGCCGGTCCTGGAAGCCTTCCGTTGGGATACCACTCCGCCGGAGGGCAGTTTCCTGTCCTGCTTCATGGACACC
>JAAYIZ010000114.1 GCA_012523215.1 Thermovirga sp. | reverse complement strand
TGTTCATCTCCATCGCGGCCCTCGCCATGGGGGTCCTGAACAGCCTGGACTGCTTCTTCGTCCCGGCGATAGCGCCCGCCCTCAGCAACGCGGTCTTCATCCTGTTCCTGGCGATTGTAACACTCCGATGGGGGGTCTGGGGCCTCGCCTACGCCGTCCTGCTGGGAGGGGTAACCCAGATGGTTCTCCAGTGGGCCTGGTCGGCCAAAAAGGGAGTCCTCCTGATCCCGGCCGTGCCGAGGAGGGACAACGAGGCCCTTGGCAGGGCCATGAGGCTCTTCCTTCCCTACGCCGCGGGGCTCTCCCTGAACCAACTCATCCCCCTGATCAGCCGCATGCTGGGATCCTTCCTGGAGGAAGGGGCCATCTCGGTCCTTAACTACGCCGACAGGGTGCTCCAGCTGCCCCTGGGTCTCTTCGTCATCGCCATATCCCAGGCCATCCTTCCCCAACTTTCCAGGCAACTCTTGGCGGGGGAGGAGGATTTCTTCCGGGGCGTGAGGGAGGCACTGCGGTACGGCCTCTTCATCGTGCTCCCCGTGGCCCTGGGGATGGTCCTCTTTTCAAAGGAGATCATCCACCTTCTCTTCTTCCGAGGAGCCTTCGGCGAATGGGCATGGAAGGGGACCGCCGGGGCCCTGGCCATGTACTCCCTGGGCCTTCCGGGGATGGCCTGCTCGACTATCCTCCTCAGGGCTCTTTACGCTCGGGGTTTGCCCCGGGAGGCCATGATCGTGACGGCCTTCAGCGTGGTCGCCAACGTGGCATTCAGCCTTCTCATGATAAGGTCCCTTCAGATCAACGGCCTCGCGCTGGCTTCATCGCTGGCCTTTTCGGGTACAGCGCTTCTGACCTGGAAACTGCTCCCAGGGCAAAAGGGAACAGGGAGGCTCTTCCCTCGGAACTGGACCATCCCTCTGGTGTTGGGGCTGACCCTGATGGGTCTTCTGCTCATCTCGCTGAAAATACTGTTCCCCTATCCTCTCCACGGGGGTATCCTTTCCAAGGGTGCCTGGATGGTCCTGCCCCTGCTTTTGGGGGCCGGGGCCTACGCCTTGGCCACCTGGAAGGCGGGCAGCCCGGAGTGGGCCTGGATAGTGGAAGCCTTCAGGAGGCCGGGAGGCGGTGAACGGTGAGGGGATTTACTCTACTCACGATACTTCAAAGGAGGTTTTACCGTTGAGGAAGCCGATAGTGTTTTTGACATTCCTGCTCCTGCTGGTGACGGCGGCTGCCTTTTCCGCCGACCTCGAGGCGCTGGTGGAGGAACGGACCGTCACGCTCTACCCGGAGGGGCAGCTCTTGGGCGACCTCGTGATCGGGGCGAGGGGCAGGATCGAGTTCGTCTACGTTGACAAGGCTTTGGCCCATGTCATCCGGAACACCGACATGGCCCCCGAGTGGCTTTCCTGGTATTCGCGCCACTGGGGGACCGACAAGGCCAAGGGGAAGGCTCTCTTCATCATCCGCTACAGGGCCAACAAGCCCTGGACCTTCAACACGGGCGACCTCTCCGTCGGGGGAAGGCGCCTGGAACGGGGCGACATCCTCACCGACAAGACTTTCATCGTG
>JAAYIZ010000113.1 GCA_012523215.1 Thermovirga sp. | reverse complement strand
CCATTATTGGGATGCAGGAGGACATCAAGAAGACGGTGGCGACATCGCTTGAGATGTTCCGGAAGATTCTCGACGACGCCCGTGCCGGCGACAACGTTGGAGTGCTGCTGCGCGGCGTCGGCAAGGAAGACGTTGAGCGGGGCCAGGTTCTTGCGAAACCTGGAAGCATCACGCCCCACAAGCATTTCAAGTCCGAGGTGTACGTTCTGAAGAAGGAAGAGGGCGGTCGTCACACGCCGTTTTTCAGCGGCTACAAGCCGCAGTTTTACTTCAGGACGACGGATGTGACGGGAGACATCAAGCTTCCCGAGGGTGTAGAGATGGTAATGCCTGGCGACAACGCGACCTTCGAGGTGAAACTGATCCAGCCCATCGCCATGGACCAGGGCCTTCGTTTTGCGGTCCGCGAGGGCGGCAGGACCGTCGGCGCCGGCGTCGTCACCGAAATCCTCGGCAGCTGATCCAACTTTTTAAAGGGAGAAGAGGTTCGACATTTCATGGCAGACCAGATCGGGCTCCAGTGCACCGAGTGCAAGCGCCGCAACTACGTGACCACCGTCAACAAAAAGAAGCAGCAGAAGAAGCTGGAGAAGAAAAAGTATTGCAAATGGTGCAAGGCTCATACCTTGCACAAGGAAACGAAGTAGTGTAGAATACCTTTCGCGCGCAGGTCCGTGGCTCAATTGGCAGAGCACCGGTCTCCAAAACCGGGGGTTGCAGGTTCGAGTCCTGCCGGGCCTGCCATTACGTTCGCATCCGGGAGGCCGAATTCTTTATGAAGTGGAAGAGTTTTATCCGCGAGGCGAGAGCGGAACTTAAAAGGGTCACCTGGCCCAGTCGCCAGCAGGTCTGGTATTCGACCCTGGTCGTCGTCGCGGTGTCCCTTCTGGTCGCTGCCTACCTCGGGATCGTTGACGTACTTCTTACGGCGGTTTTTTCCAGGGTGATCCGGTAAAGGGAACCCTGGTCGATTGTTCAGAATCGGACAAGAGACACTTCCTCGGGAGGACAGGGGGCCGGGTAGGGCCCCCTTTTAGGTGATGATCGACAAGACGGAGAGACACTGGTACATTATCCAGACCTATTCAGGATACGAAAACAGGGTTAAGGCCAACCTCCAGCAGCGCATTGCCACGATGGGCATGGACGAGAAAGTCTTCCATGTCCTCGTGCCCATTGAAGAAAGGGTCACCGTCAAGGACGGCAAGAGCAAGCGCACCAAGAGGAAGGTCTTCCCCAGTTATGTCCTGGTGGATATGATCCTCGACGACCAGTCCTGGTATGTCGTTCGTCACACGCCCGGCGTCACGGGTTTCGTGGGGGCCGGGAGTTACCCCATACCACTCACCGAGCGGGAAGTCAGCGAGATCATGAGCAAGATCGGCAAGGAACAGGTCAAGCCCAAGATCGAGATAGACCTCAAGCCGGGTGACGTGGTGCGGGTCAAGGCCGGTCCCTTTGAGGGGCAGGTGGGTCCCGTCGCCGAGGTCCTGGAGGACAAGGGCAAGGTCAAGTTCTCCGTCGTGGTCTTCGGCCGCGACACCCTGGTGGAGGCGGACTACACCGACCTTGAAAAGATCTGAGGCCCGTCGTCTTTTTTATCGCCCGGGTTTTTCCGGGCTCATGTAGGAGGGATAATTAGCAAATGGCAAAGAAAGTAATAGCACAGATCAAACTGCAGCTGCCCGCGGGGAAGGCGACGCCGGCTCCGCCCGTAGGGCCGGCTCTGGGCCAGCATGGCGTCAACATCATGGAGTTCTGCAAGCAGTTCAACGCCAAGACGGCCGACCAGCCGGGGATGATCATCCCGGCGGTCCTGACGGTCTACGCCGACAGGAGCTTCACCTTCATCCTCAAGACGCCTCCGGCAAGCGTCCTTCTCAAGAAGGCCGCCTCGCTCGAGAAGGGCTCCGGTGAGCCCAACAAGGTCAAGGTGGGCAAGGTTACGCTGGACCAGGTCCGCGAGATCGCCGAACTCAAGAAGGTCGACCTCAACGCCAACGATGTGGAAGCCGCCATGGAGATGATCAAGGGTACCGCCGTCTCCATGGGAATCGAAGTAGTTTAACGCCGGCAACGTCCGGAAAATCCGGTGGGAGAGCCAAAACAGGCTCGTCTGGACCACGGGGAGGGAAAAGAAAGATGAAGAAGAGAAGCAAGAGATACCGCGCCATCGCTGAAAAGGCGCCCCAGGAACCGCTCGACAGCCTCAGGGAGGCCATCGAACTGGCCAGGGAGAACGCCACGGCCAAGTTCGATGAGAGCATTGAGATGCATGTCCGCCTGGGTGTTGACCCCCGTCACGCCGATCAGCAAGTCCGCAGCACCATCATTCTTCCCCATGGCATCGGCGTGGTGAAACGAGTGCTCGTCATCGCCGGCGGGGAGAAGACCAAGGAAGCCCAGGACGCCGGCGCCGATTTCGTCGGGGGAGAGGACATGGTCCAGAAGATCGAGGGCGGCTGGCTGGACTTCGACGCCGTAATTGCCACGCCGGACATGATGAAGTCCGTCGGTAAACTGGGCAAAATCCTGGGTCCCCGGGGTCTCATGCCCAGCGCCAAGGCCGGCACGGTCACCTTCGAAGTAGGCCATGCCGTTGGCGAGATCAAGGCCGGCAAGGTGGAGTTCAGGGTCGACAAGTTCGGCATCATCCATAACTCCTTCGGCAAGGCGGGATTTCCCTTTGAAAACCTGTACGAAAACGGCAAGGCCCTCCTGAGAGCCATCGTCAGGGCAAGGCCGCCCGCGACCAAGGGGCAGT
>JAAYIZ010000112.1 GCA_012523215.1 Thermovirga sp. | reverse complement strand
GTTCATCGTCTCCCAGATGGGGAATTCCTTCCTTTTCGGAGTGCTGGTTTTCTCCGTGCTCCTCGTGGCGGGCGATCTCCTGTTCCAGGTCGCCAACCTGATGATCGACAAGGGAGTGGCCCTTGGGGTGGTGATCCGCCTCTTCGTCTACAAATTGCCGGAAGTGGTGGTGATGACCCTCCCCATGGCTTCGCTCCTGTCGTCGTTGTTGACCTTCGGCCGGCTCTCCTCGCAGAGCGAGATCGTGGCCTTGCGGGCGGCAGGGATATCCTTCCGCAGGATCGTCAAGCCGGTCCTGGTCGCCTCGGCGCTCGCCTCTTTGGGCGCTATACTCCTCAACGAGACGATCGTGCCCTTGAGCAACAGGGCCGCCGACAACATAATGCGCTACGAGATAGCCCGTGAGCGGCCCACCCTGCTGAGGGAAAAGGTTTTCCTTAGGGATGAGGGTGACGGGGAACTCCGCCGCGTGATCTATATCTCGCGGCTCCGGCAGAACCTGGGGACCATGGAGGACATCGTTGTGCAGGAGTTCGAGGAGGGCACGATGAGCCGGATCGTCACCGCCGCAAGGGGGAGTTGGAGAGGCGGGGAGTGGTGGCTGGAGGACGGGAAGACCTTCGAGGTGCTGCAGGACCGGACCGTCAAGCTCCTCTTCACCTTTGACCGGCAGAAATTGCCTCTCGATTTAGGGCCCGCGGAGGTGGCCCAGACATCTCAAAGGCCCGCCGAGATGAGCGCCTTTCAACTGTGGAAGCACATCAGCATCATGAACAAGCAGGGAGCCAACCTTGCACCCCTGCGGGTTCTATTCCACCTGAAACTGGCGGTGCCCTGGGCCTGCGTCATCCTCGCCGTCCTCGGGGCCTCGCTGGGGGTAGGCCCCCACCGGTCTGGCGCCGGCGTGGGGCTGGCCATGAGCGTGCTGATAGTGTTCGCCTACTATGTGCTCATGTCCTTTTCCCGCTCCTTCGGCGAGGCGGGGTGCCTGCCCCCCCTCGTGGCGGCCTGGGCGCCGAACCTGGTTTTCCTCGTGATCGCCGGATACCTGGTGAGGATCGCCGACAGATAGGCGGTGGCTTTTTTGGATGAAACGATAGGACTGTTTGCCGGTGAAGGCGATCTTTCTGTCGAGATAGCCCGTCGGCTCTTTGAGAGGGGCAGACCCCCCCTTGTTTTTTCCTTTGGGGAGAAGACAGCGCCCCTGGAAAAGTGGGCCCTGGAAGTGACAAGGATCGAAAGACCCGCTCTTGGGGAACTGCTCGGAAAGCTCCGGTCGAGGGGCATCAAAAATCTCGTCCTAGCGGGGTTCGTGCCGAAGAGCCTGATCTTCAGGCCCGACCTCCTGGACGACGACCTTCGGGGCATCCTCTCGTCGCTGCCCTTCCGGGATGACCACTCTCTGCTGGGGGCCATCGTATCCTTTTTCGAGTCCAGGGGCGTCACGGTACTGCCCTACCGCGATATCATCCCCGAACTGCTTGCCCCACGGGGGACCATTGCCGGCAGGCAGCCCCTTCCCGGGGAGGAAGAGGATATCCTTTACGGTTTGCGGATCG
>JAAYIZ010000111.1 GCA_012523215.1 Thermovirga sp. | reverse complement strand
GCGTTGACGTCGAGGGGGGCGAAAGCCGTTTCTTAATACTGACGGAGCTCTTCGAAAAGTTCGTGGAGGAGAACCTCATCCAGCCCACCTTTGTCTTGGGACTTCCCACGGAGGTTTCCCCTCTCGCAAAGAAGAACCCCGAGAACCCCGATTTCACAAACCGATTCGAACTCTTTATCTACGGATCCGAGGTGGCCAACGCATTCAGCGAACTCAATGACCCCCTTGACCAGAGGGAACGCTTTCTTGACCAGTTGAGGAAAAAGGAAGCCGGGGACGATGAGGCGCATGTTTTCGACGAGGATTACATCAACGCCCTGGAATACGGCCTACCGCCCACGGGAGGGCTTGGGATAGGCATCGACCGGCTCACCATGTTCCTCACCGATTCCCGTTCCATAAGGGATGTCATTCTTTTCCCGACCATGCGACCGAAGGCTTGAGGAATGGAAGCGGAGGGAGGATCCTTGGACGCAAGAGAGATAAGGGAAAGGATCGACCGCCTGAGGGAGGAGTTGAAACGCCATAACTACCTCTACTATGAGCTGGACTCTCCCGAGATCTCCGATGACCGATATGACCTCCTCGCCCGAGAATTGGAAAACCTCGAATCCCAACTGGGAGAGGTTCCCCCTTCGGATTCCCCAACGATAACGGTGGGCGGGGCGCCCAGGAGCGATTTCGCCAAGATAACCCATGACTCTCCCATGCTCAGCCTGGACAACGCTTTCGGCAGTGAAGACGTGGAGGACTTCACCAGGAAGGTCTCGAGGGACGTTGTTCCTCCAGCCCTTTGTTGTGAACTCAAGATCGATGGCCTGGCCGTGTCGTTACACTACAAGGACGGGAAGTTCATCCTCGGGGCGACCCGGGGGGATGGACACACCGGGGAAGACGTCACGAGAAACCTGATGACTATAGCCGATCTTCCCGAAAAATTGGCCGAAAGAATTGACGGGGCGCTGGAGATCCGTGGCGAGGTCCTTATCAAGAGCCAGGACTTCATAGCCCTGAACGCTGAAAGAGAGGAGCAGGGCCTGCCCCTCTTCGCGAACCCCCGCAACGCCGCCGCGGGGAGTCTCAGGCAACTCGATCCGGCCGTTACCGCGTCGAGGAAGCTCAGCCTTTTTGTCTACCAGGTGATCTCACCCGCGGATTACGGCATAGAAAGCCAGTATCAATGCCTTTCCTGGCTTCGAGGGCAGGGTTTTCCCGTTCAGGGGTCGGAATGCCTTTGCCGGGGCACGAAAGAAGTATTCGACTATATCGAGCGTTGGAGAAACGGCAGGTTTTCGCTCCCCTACGTCACCGACGGCGTCGTCATCAAGGTGGACGACCTGGCCTCGTGGCCGATGCTCGGCGCCACGGCCAAGGCGCCAAGATGGGCCATCGCCTATAAATTTCCCCCCGAGGAAAAACTCACGAAACTTATCAGGATAGAAGTGTCCGTGGGCAGGACCGGCACACTGACCCCTATCGCCATCCTTGAGCCTGTCAACCTGTCCGGGACGGTCGTCCAGAGGGCAAGCCTTCACAACGCCGATGAAGTGGCGAGAAGGGATATCCGCGAGGGCGACATGGTCTGGGTCCGCAAGGCCGGGGAGATAATCCCCGAAGTCTTGAGGCCCGAAATGGGTTCCAGGAAGGCCGACTCCAGGCCATTCAGCATGCCCTCCCATTGCCCTGCCTGCGGCTCGAAGGCCGTCTCCCTTCCAGGTGAAGTGGCTTTGAGGTGTATCAACAGGTCCTGTCCCGCCCAGATCCTGGAGGGCTTGAGGTATTTCGCTTCCAGGTCGGGGATGGATATCGGAGGTCTTGGAGAAAAACTACTGGAAAAACTGGTGGAGAAGGGAATCGTCAGGGACTTCGCGGATATCTACTCCCTGACCTTGAATGACCTGGCGCCGATAACCCTGACCGGCGATAAGTCCTCCAGGGTTTTGGGAGAGAAGGCAGCAACGTTCATCCTGGCTTCCATCGAATCCTCCAGGAAGAGGCCCTTTTCATCCCTGATAACCGCATTGGGGATAAAGTACGTTGGGCCCAGGGTCGCCGATATCCTGGCCCGGGCTTTCGGTGACATCGAAAAATTGAGCTCCTCCGATGAAGGTACCCTCGCTTCGATCGAGGGGATCGGTCCGACGATCGCCTCCTCCGTGTCGGCTTTCTTCAGGGATGCCCAAAACCGCAAGACCCTGGAACGACTGAAGGCCGCCGGCCTGAACATGTCCACCGCCGTAGTTCGCGGGAGCGAAAAGAAAGGTCCCCTCGCGGGACAGAGCTTCGTCTTCACCGGGGAACTGGAAGGGATGACCCGTTCGGAAGCGGAGAGCAAGGTAAAGGAGTTGGGAGGCTCGACGCCTTCCTCGGTCAGCAGGAAGACCTCTTTCGTGGTGGGGGGCTCCAACCCTGGAAGCAAACTGGCGAAGGCCGGTTCCCTCGGTGTGAGGGTCATCGATGAGAAGGCCTTTCTCGATTTGATCGGCGGGGCAAAGATGGACCATAGGCCGAAGGCAGGCGAATAGCATGGAGATCGATAGCAAGATTGTAAAAAGGGCAGCGGCCCTCTCAGGCATTGAGATCGGCGATGAAAAGGCGCAAACCATGGTTAAATTCTTCAGGGAAATGGCCAATCACTTCAGAGGTCTCGAGGAATGCGATACCGACAAGGTAGACCCCTTTTCCGACCCCGATGATTCGCCCTGCCCCTTCAGGAGCGATGAACCGGTAGGATGGGAGGATGGAAAAGAGGCCCTGGCCGCCGCCCCATTGAAAGAAGGTCCTTTTTTCGTTGTCCCGCCCATGGGCGGGACGGAGGATTACCATGAGGATTGAGTCCATGGATGGAGCCAGTATCGCCGCCGCTGTCCTGAACCGAGAATGCTCGGCGGTAGAAGTTGTTTCGGCCTCGCTGGAAAGGATCGGTGCCCAGGAATCACGACTGAATGCCCTTATAAGCGTCATGGAGGACCAGGCCCTCAAGAGGGCAGCCTTTATTGACCGGCAGGTCGCCTCCGGAAACGACCCGGGGCCCCTGGCGGGTGTGCCCGTCGTCGTCAAGGACAACCTCTGCACCCGGGGAGTCAGGACCACTTGTGGGAGCAGGATGCTGGAGCAGTGGAAACCCCCCTACGATGCCGCTGTAGTCGAAATGGCCCAGGGAGCTGGAGCGGTCATAGTGGGAAAATCGAACATGGACGAGTTTGCCATGGGAAGTTCTTCCGAGCACACCTTCTTCGGCCCCGTATCGAACCCCCGGGACCTTTCCAGGGTACCGGGAGGAAGTTCCGGCGGTAGCGCCGCATCCGTCGCGGCCGGCTACGTGCCTATCGCCCTGGGCAGCGACACCGGCGGTTCCATTCGACAGCCGGCAGCCTTCTGCGGTGTCCACGGTCTCAAGCCAACCTATGGTTCGGTCAGCCGCTGGGGCTTGATTGCTTTCGCCTCTTCCCTTGACCAGGTGGGCCCCTTCGCCAGGAGCGTTGCCGATATTGCCCTCACGATGGATGCAATTTATGCTCACGATCCTCGGGACTCAACGAGCAAAAAGAGAGTGCGTCCCCGCTTTATCGAAGGGGCTCAGAATCCTTCCCTGGAAGGGGTGCGTGTTGGTATTGTCCGTGAGTTTCGTAAAGGCATTCTTGATCAGGCTCTTGCCAGGTCTATCGAAGAGGCGGCCCTGGTACTGGAGGCATCGGGTTGCGTCATGGTTGAGGTTTCACTCGAGGAGTCGATCACCTTCGGGTTGCCCTGTTACTATATCATCTCCCCCGCCGAGGCCAGCTCCAACCTCGCACGGTTCGACGGGGTCAGGTTTGGCTTCAGGGCGGATGCGCCGGACTTCGCCTCGCAAATCATCCTCACCAGGAGCGCTGGCTTTGGCGACGAGGTTAAAAGAAGGATCTTGACGG
>JAAYIZ010000110.1 GCA_012523215.1 Thermovirga sp. | reverse complement strand
GGTCCTGCCGCATGTGCGTCGTCGAGGTGGAAAAGAACCCCAAAATGCTGACGGCCTGCACCACTCCCGCCCTGGATGGCATGGTGGTGCACACCCAAACGGAGAAACTCCGGGAATACCGGAGGCAGATGCTGGGACTGATCTTCGCGGGGCGCAACCATTTCTGCATGTACTGCTCCCAGAGCGGCGACTGCGAACTCCAGGACCTGGCCATCGAACACGGGATGGACAGCGTCCGATACCCCTACCTCTACGCGGGTTTTGAAAACGACGCCACCCACAGGGACATCCAGATAGACCACAACCGCTGCATCCTGTGCCTTCGCTGCATCAGGATATGCGCCGAGAAGGTGGGGACCCACACGCTGGACCTCCAGAAGAGGGGGTGGAATGCGACGATCATCTCCGACCTGGGCCGCAGGTTGGGTGAGAGCGATACCTGTACAACTTGCGGCGCCTGCGCGCAAGTCTGCCCCACCGGTACCATCACCCTCAGGGAGTTCGCCTATCGTGGGCGAAGGAAGGATTGCGACGACGTGGTCGAGAGCGTATGCCCCCTCTGCCCGGTCGGGTGCCGCATCAAGGTCTACGTCCGGACCGGGAGCATTGCCAGGGTCGAGGGCACGGCCGTTACCGAACCCGACGGCGGCCAACTTTGCAGGAAGGGGCGATGGACCCTCCCAAGGTCCTCCGAAAGGGAGAGGATCTCCGTCCCCATGATAAGGGAGGGCTCCCACTACAGGGAGGCCAGCTGGGAGGAAGCTCTCGAACTGGTGGCCCGGAACTTCGAAAAGGCCCATGAGGCCGACAGCGACGGTGTCCTGGTGTCGAGCCTATGCACCGACGAGGAGCTGGCGCTTTTCGTCTCGCTCTTCAAGGACCGCCTGGGCATGGAGCGGCTCGACACTTTCGACGGCGACATCCTCAGGGGCTTCGTCAAGGGCTTTGAGCCCTTCAGCAGGCAGGGCGTCCGCCCCTTCACCGCCGCCCATAACATCCTGGAGAGCGATTGCCTGGTCAACCTCTCGGCCGAACCGGACGAGGAAGCCCCGGTAATAGCCAGTTACATGCGGGTGGGCGCCCTCAGGAACGGGGCCGCCCTGTTGAATATCTCCTGCAAACCCAACCCCTACGGAGACTTGACCGACATCGACGCCGTCGCCCCAACGCCGGAGCAGAGCGCGGCCTTTGTCCAGGGGCTGGCGGACCTGGTGGCAGGCTTCAAGGCTCAGGGGATCAACCCTGATGGAGCCAGCCCCGACGGCGTGGCCAAGTTGGCGGAAAAGACCGGCATCCCCGAGGAGACCATTGAAAAGATCCTCGGTCGGCTCAGGGCTTCCCGGAAACCCCTATTCCTCCTGGGCGGATGCCTCTCGACGAACCCCGGGGCCGTGACTTCGGCGGTCAACCTGGCCATAGCCTGCGGAGCCTTCTTCGACGACGGCATCGGCGTCGTTCCCCTGGTCGTGGGCGGCAACAGCCTGGGCACGGTCAACACCGTCCTCGCGAAGGAGCCCTG
>JAAYIZ010000109.1 GCA_012523215.1 Thermovirga sp. | reverse complement strand
GGGGGGTGCGACGTGCTTGTAGCCGGTAGCGCCATCTTCAATGTCCCCGATCCGTACGAAGCGGTTAGGGAGATCAAGGCCAGGGCCTTGGAAGGAGTCCTCCGTGACTGAAGAAACAAGGAATGCCGCGCAACTGGGTGAGGAGGCAGGCGGGCGCCGTCGTCAAAAGGGCCTGAAACTTTCGGAAGTATCCGAAAAGACCAAGATACGCATGCCCTTCCTGGAGGCTATAGAAAATGGATCCCTTCAGGATCTGCCGCAGAACATCTACGCGAGGGGGTTCGTGAAAACCTACCTCGAGATTATCGATTCCTTCGACCTTTGGCCCGAGTACGAACAGGTTTTCCAGTCCTTTCTTCCGGGCGAGGAGGGCCTCGCGGAGTCACTGGTGCAATATATGCCGCCTCAGAAAGGTTTTCAGAAGGTGTCAAAGGCGTGGATGTTCCTCTTCCTCTTTTTCGCGATCGGTATCTCCTTTTACATGATCTGGCAGCAGAAAGATGTCATGACCAGTAAAGTAGCCACCTTTTCCACGGAGAACGCCCTTCCGCAGGACGTGGCAGTATCGCCCGATGAAGCCCTTCCCGGCACCGGTAGGGACATCGTCGCTGAAAGCCTCGCAGCTCCGGAGGTAGGCACCGCCACTGTCCTTCAAGAGGTTGCCCCTAGCCAGGGACCGGAAGACACGTCCTGGATCCCCGGCCACGAGAGTGAGCCTCCAGGGAGGAAACCCGCCCCCGTCGGAAGTCTCGCCATCAAGGCCAGCGGACCTTGCTGGATCGGGGTGAATCGTGACGACGGAGGGAAGGTCCAGAAGACCCTTTACGCTGGTGATTCCTACGAGACGATCATCGATATCCGGACAACCATAAGGTTCGGAAGCGCTGGGGCCGTATCGCTGACCTGGGATGCTCAGGAAGTTGACTCCATTGGTAGGATGGGTGAAGTCGTCACTATCGAATTCCTCCCCGATGGATCCATGAAGAGGCTATAACCTTTCCGATGAAAGTATTCCTTTTAAGCCTTGGCTGTTCCAAAAATCAGGTTGACAGCGAAGCAATTGCGGGGGTTCTCGGAAAAGGTGGTCATCGCTTGGTAGCAACCTCCGATGAAGCTGACGCGGCGATCGTTAACACCTGTGGTTTTATCGCTCCCGCCGTGGAGGAGAGCATCGATGCCATCCTGGACCTGGAAATCCTCAGGCAATCGGGAAAACTGAAATTCCTGGGGATCGTGGGATGCCTCGTCAACAGGTATGAGAAGGATCTCAGGTCAGAGATCCCATCGGCCGATCTTTTCGCTAGGGCGGGAGATACCGAGGCGATAGCGAAAGCGATGATCGGAGGGCACCCGTGCCAAAACCGAATCCTGCTCCCGGGCACTCCCTCCTGGACCAGGTACCTGAAGATCAGCGAGGGATGTGACAATCGTTGCAGTTACTGCACCATTCCAAGCATCAGGGGTCCCTTTGCGAGCGTACCCTCCACGATAATTTACGAGGAGGCGGCAAGGTTGGTCTCCGAAGGCGCCAGGGAGATTTGCCTGGTTGCCCAAGACCTTACCGCCTATGGGCAGGACGCGGGAGATGAGGTAGACCTCGACCTGCTTATTGATGGGTTTGAGGATCGTTTCGAGAGAGAAGACCTTTGGTTCAGACTTCTTTATCTTAACCCGGGAAGGGTCGATAGAAATCTGATCGAAAAGGTGGTTTCCAGCGATCTCTTCCTCAACTATCTGGATATGCCCGTTCAGCACGCCTCCGCCCGGATCCTGGAGGCCATGAACCGGGGAGGAGCCGAAGGCGAAAGGGCCTTGGATCTCTTTTCCTTTGCCCGTTCGCTGGATCCGTGGTTCGCGCTGAGGACCACCATCATGGTGGGCTTTCCCGGAGAGACAGCGGAAGACTTTGAGAAACTGCTTGCCTTTCTCAAATCGGCGAAAATCGACAGGGTAGGCGTTTTCCCCTTTTACCCGGAAGAGGGGACACCGGCGGCGGCGATGGAAGGCCAGGTCGACGAGGATGTCAAGAGGGAAAGGATGGAACGTCTCTTCTCTCTCCAGGAGGAAATCTCCCTCGACAGGCAGAAGCTCTTCGAGGGGGCAGTCCTCAAGGTCCTGGTCGATGGGTGCCACCCTGAAGATGAGTACCTGGAAGGCCGTTCCTTCAGGGAGGCTCTCGAAGTCGACGGTGTGATCGAAGCAAGCTTTAAAGAGGTCATCAGGCCGGGCGAGTTCGTGAAGGTCAGGATACTGGAAGCCCTGGAGCATGACTTGGTCGGGGAGGTTGTGACGCCGTGAGGGAATGTCGCCCGGACGAACTCGTGAGCACTTGCCTGGGTCTGGGATTCCTAACCGGGATGCCCGGGACTCTGGCCTCCTTCGCGGCCGTAGTGGTCGCGATGTTCCTGCCCGTCAATGCGGTGTTGATAATCCTGCTGGCCGTCCTTGGAGGAATAGCATCCTGGTCCTACTCTAAGCGTATAGGCGTGAAGGATCCGCCGGAAGTTGTCATCGACGAAGTGGTCGGGATGTGGATATCCCTATACGGTTTCGGTCCTCATTTTTTTCTGCCGGCTTTGGGACTTTTCAGGATTCTCGATATCGTCAAACCCTTTCCGGTCAGGAACGTGGAAAAACTGCCGGCGGGAATTGGCATAATGGCCGATGATGTCCTTGCCGGACTTATGACTAATCTTATACTCAGGGGGTTATCATGGTTTTTCCTGGGCGGGGGTCTGCGGGTTATGACCCGGATATGAAAGAAGCAAATGAGAGCGCGGGTCGTGTTGAAGAGCTTTCCCGCGTGGTCCTTGCCGAAGCAAGAGCCAGAGGGCTTACGATTTGTTGCGCTGAATCCTGTACAGGAGGGCTTCTGTCGGGAGCTCTCACCGATAACGCTGGCTCTTCCGACGTCTTCGCCGGCGGGGTCGTCAGTTATTCAAACCGTTCCAAGACGAGGATCCTCAAGGTTTCGGAAGAATTGATCCAGGAACATGGAGCCGTTAGCGAAGAGTGCGCCCTTGCAATGGCCCTCGGCGCTTTGAATCTTTTCGAGTCCGACATAGCCTGTTCGGTCACGGGGATCGCGGGTCCGGGAGGAGCGGTACCCGGGAAACCCGTAGGGTTAGTATGGTTCGCCGTGACCTCATCCTCCGGGAGCAAGGCCTTTGAGAGATACTTCAAGGGGGACAGGAGGTCGATCAGGGAAATGGCCGTCGCCTCGGCTCTCGCGGAGGTGGTCGTGGCCTTGAGACGCGCAAGGGGTGTTGACCATGGCTGTTGACCTTGTTCGGTGCTTTGTCTGCGTCGAACTCGACGGCTCGGTCAGGGAAAAGCTTTCGAGGTGGGTTTCCCACTTTAAAAAAATGATGCCTGAAATCCGGTGGGTCAGGGAGGACGCCTACCATATCACCCTCAAATTTTGCGGCGAGATACCTTATACTCTTCTTTACAAGCTCGAAAGCACTTTGGAACACGGCCTTTCACTAAAAAAAACGAGGCCCTTCCCGCTTGAACTTGCCGGGATAGGCGCCTTCCCCGGTTTACGCCGGCCCAGGATCCTGTGGGCCGGGATCGGGGGCGAGGATTACCTGGTTCAGAGGCTGGCTGCCATCGTCGAAAGGGCCGCCGTCGCGGCGGGAATGGAAAAGGACAAGAGACCCTTTCACCCCCATGTCACCCTGGCCAGAATTCCGCTGGGTGTGGATCTTCCGGTGGAAGCCTTGAGAGAGATGAACAACAGCAGCGAGTCCTGGGGTGAATGGAACGTGTCTTCCCTGACATTGATGAGGAGCGAGCTTTTGCCCGAAGGACCCAGATACTCTCCCATTGTGGTTTTCGAGTTCTCAAATGACCTGGAGGTGCGGTGATCATGGGGAAACGTAAAGGCACAATGACCAGAGAAGATGTGCTTGACCAGGCTTTGAACGATATCCGGAGCAAATTCGGGGAAGGCGCGATCATGTGCTTGGGAGAAAGCTCCGGAGCACCCGCCGAGGTGATCTCGACAGGCGTGCTTCCCCTTGACATAGCCCTTGGCATCGGAGGATATCCCAGGGGGAGAATAGTGGAGGTCTTCGGGCCTGAGGGAGGGGGCAAAACTACCCTTGCGCTCCACGCCCTCGCCGAGGCGCAAAAGGCGGGGGGAATAGCTGCCTTCATTGATGCCGAGCACGCTCTTGATCCCCGACTGGCCTTTTCGCTAGGGGTCAAAATCGAGGACCTTTACGTGGCCCAACCCGACAGCGGCGAGCAGGCTCTCTTCATACTGGAGACCCTCGTCAGGAGTGGAGCCGTTGATGTCATCGTCGTTGATTCTGTAGCGGCCCTGACGCCCCAGGCGGAGATCGACGGTAAGATCGGCGACAGCCAAGTTGGACTGCAGGCAAGGCTCATGTCATACGCATTGAGGAGACTCACTTCGGCCATTTCCAGGAGTAACTGCGTGGTCATATTCATTAACCAGCTCAGGGCCAAGATATCCACCATGGGGTACGGGGGACCGCAGGAAACTACCACCGGCGGGCGAGCCCTCAAGTTCTACAGTTCCGTAAGGGTCGAGGTAAAGAGAGGCAAGTCCATCTCAAGGGGTGATGAGAACCTTGGCCATGAACTCTGGATCAAGGTCGTCAAGAATAAGCAGGCGCCACCCTTCAGGACGGCCCACGCCTCGCTGATCTACGGCAAGGGCATCCCCGCCGAGATATCGGTACTGGATATGGCCCTCGATTATGAGATTCTCAAGAGAAAGGGCTCCTGGATAGCCTACAAGGGTGAAAGCCTTGGGCAGGGGAAGGAAAGTGTTGGCAATTACCTCCTGGAGCACCAGGACCTGATGGAAGAAATCACCACTGCTGTCAAGGCCAAGGCTTCGGAAGGGATGGCATTCCCCATCGTAGAAGAAGAAGTCGAGGAAACGGATCTGCTTGAAAAAGCTGAACGGGAGATAGAAGAGGGAGTACTCAATATCACCCTGGAAGAAGAGGATAAGTAGCTGATACCTGTTAGTTTCGGCGAGAGGAAGTTGAAACGGATCAAGGGATAATAGCATCTTAATTATTGACACTGATCCAAGGCCATAGTATAATAACCTTTGCCCTTTTAAACGGGCAAGTTTCATGCACCTTGACAAGGGTATATAGGCAGGATAGGAAGCGTGCGGGTTTTTACGTTTAGCAGATTTTTTTTTGAGAGTTTGATCCTGGCTCAGGACGAACGCTGGCGGCGTGCCTGACACATGCAAGTCGTACGGTTCATGTATCTTGCAAGCTTGCTTGTTTGTACATGGATAGTGGCGGACGGGTGAGTAACGCGTGAATATCTATCCATTGGAGGGGGACAACCCGTCGAAAGGCGGGCTAATACCGCGTAGGCCATTTTTTTGGTGAAAGGTCACATATTGTGGCTGCCGATGGATGAGTTTCCGTCCTATCAGCTTGTTGGTGGGGTAAGGGCCTACCAAGGCTAAGACGGGTAGCCGGTCTGAGAGGATGGCCGGTCACACTGGAACTGAGATACGGTAGAGACTCCTACGGGAGGCAGCAGTGGGGAATCTTGGGCAATGGGGGTAACCCTGACCCAGCGACGCCGCGTGAGGGATGAATGTTTTCGGATTGTAAACCTCTGTTGTACGGGAAGAAGAGCGTGACGGTACCGTACGAGTAAGCCCCGGCAAACTACGTGCCAGCAGCCGCGG
>JAAYIZ010000108.1 GCA_012523215.1 Thermovirga sp. | reverse complement strand
TCTTCGGGGCGGTGGCCTACCTCGACCACGAGGGCGCCCAAGCCGCGCCTTTCGGTTCGACGAAGGGCTTCGATCCCCCTGGAGGAGATGGAGCGGTTCAGCCTTCCCAGGGGCACATGGTCAGCTAGGGTCGCTATGGCGACGAGGTCCATCCTGGTGTCGATCCATCCCCGGGGAACGATCCCCTCGCGCCTTGCCCAGGCCCATAGCACGCCCGTGGCGCAGAGGGTCTGGGCCTCGCCGGAGCCTCCCGCATGAGGGTTGACCACGAGGGCACCCGGGGGCAATGTCTCACCGGGCAGGTGATGGTCGAACAGGATCACCGGGATGCCTGCATGCTTGGCGACGGCGAGGGCCTCGATATCCCTGGTCCCGCAGTCTACGGCGATCAGAAGGTCACAGCCACTTCGGGCTATCGCCCTTACAACCTTCTCATGGACCCCGTAACCCTCGCTGTGCCTTTGGGGGATGAAGTACCTGGCCTGGCGGAACGAGACAAGGGCCAACTCCATGGCAAGAGCCGTGGCGCATGCTCCGTCGGCATCGTAATCCCCGTAGACGACAACTCTTTCGGCCCCCCTGAGGCTCCTCCAGAGGTCCGCCGCGGCGGTCGAGGAGGGGCCCAGGTCCAGGCCGGCCATCGAATCGTCGAGGCCCGGGTCGAGCTGCGCCCGGGCCTCGCAGGGGTTATCCTCCGAGAACCCTCTCATCCTCAGCAGGAGGGCCGTCAGGGGTGAACAGGGCACTCTCTCGGCGAGGATCCTGGCGTGATCGTCCACCTCCCGGACCGTCAGACGGGAGAGGGGTATTTCCCCTATCACTGTCCTTCCTGTTCTACTTCGTCTTCCATCGTCGGCTCTTCCGTAGCCGGTTCTTCCTTCGCCGGCTCTTCCGCGGGGATCCCGGAATATTCCGCCCGGATCTCCGGTTCACGCAAAGGGCCGCTGTGCTTTATGGCTTCCATCAGCGAGGTCTTTTCATGTTCAAGATCCCTTATCCTGGCGTCCTTTTCCTTTATCTGCCGGACATACTTCGACCTGCCCTCCATGGACGCGAAGAGCGAGACGAGCCACATCAGCACCCCCCCCGCCGCGAAGAGCATCACTTCCCAGATGCCCTGCGGGAAGGACAACTCCCACACCAGGAACTTGACCAGGACCTCTCCGGTATTCTGAAAAGCGTATACCGCCGCCACCAACATTGCCATGGCAACGGCAAGGGCGTAACTTTTCATCTCCTCACCCCTTTTGGGAATCGGGTCTTCACTGTCATGACTAGATTATCCTGTTCTCTGCTCCGTTGGCAATCTTTTGTTGATACGTCCCTGGGGGTGGAGCTTGTCCTCTCTTTCCAGGCTCTTGAGGTACTTCCGCCGGCCCCCTTCTTCCCAGAGGGGGTCGAACAACTCGTGGATCTTTCCCGAATAATCGTCCAGGCCTTCCGATAGTTCCGTGAGAATACGCTCCGAACCCTGGTGGGTCGCCCGCGCCCCGTGGGCTTTTACCACTTCCCTCAGAACATGGGGGTGATCGATCACTATGCAGGGACAGAGGAGGTTGTCGTCGTCGTAGGGCTGTCTATCCCTTATATCCTGGAAGAAGGGACTCTGGATCACTTCGAGGAGGCTCTTGTCGTTTATGTTGTCCACGGCGAAATGGACGAAGACACAGGGCTCCACGTCCCCGTTGGAGATGACATGGAGGTATCGTTCACCCCCGGCCATGCACCCGTCCACGAAGGGGCCGTCGTTCCAGAAGTCCCCGAGGAAAAGCGGGTACTTTTGCCTCCACTCGGTGACCTTCCGGTGAAGGGCCGCCCTCTGCCGGGGGGTGGCCATGTATCCCAGGTCGGGATCGTCGCCGGTGGGGATGTACTGGAAGAACCATCCGATCTTACAGCCTCGGTCGAGCATTTTTTCCAGGAACGCGTCGGAGGCTATGTAATCGGCACTCGACCTGGTGCAGGTGGCGCTGAAGCCAAAGAGCAACCCCGCCTCGGAGAGCCTGTCGAAGGTCTCCATCACCTTGTCATACATGCCGCGGCCCCTCCTCGCGTCGGTCTCCTCCCGGGAACCCTCGACGGAGACCATGGGGGCCACGTTCCCCAGCTTCGCCAGTCGTCCCACGGTAGCGTCGTCCAGGAGCGTCCCATTGGTGTAGACCTGGAAGTAACAGTCATCATGCTTCTTCCACAGGTCCACCAGGTCGGGCCTGACGAAACATTCTCCGCCCGAGAAGGTGAAGAAGTACATGCCCAATTCCTTGGCCTCCCCGATCAGCCGGTCGATTCTCTCGGAGGGCATGTCGTCTTCCTTGGAGTATCCCGCGGCGTAGCATCCCCTGCATCTCAGGTTACACCTCATGGTGGGGCTTATTACCATGAAATTGGGCAGGTGGACGCCCAGCTCCACCTCCTTCCTGTCCCTGACATCCCTGCCCACGAGCAGGAAGTTGACGAAGAAGTTGCTGATCGCCTTGCGCCTGCAGTTGGGGTGAAGATCGGTAAAGATCCTCTTGAAGACCCTGGTAGCCGGGTGATCTTCCCGCGCCATCCTCGCCAGATCGTGGAAACTCTCCTTGTAATACCGCGCAGGCGACAGCCTTGAAAGGAGCTCGAAGAGATCCACAAGTTTGCCCTCGTCGCCGGAAGTGGATGTTTGCACGATCTTTTCAAGCAACCTGGAGGAGACGTAACCCTTCAGGCGGTTAAAAGAGGTGGCAGACATGGTTATCCCTCCCTCTCGCGAATATCTGCACCCTTGCGCTCTTTCACCGTAATATAGATCACTTTCGTAAATATTATACCTTCCGCCGGCATCAGTCAAAAAAGCGGAGGAGGCCGATCAAGGCCTCCTCCGCCACGCTTCGGATCCGCTGGTTCACGCCTTCTCGGGCGACCTCAGGTACCATTCACCGAGGATGGCCCCGGCGATACAGACGGAACTGTAGGTACCGACCACTATACCGATGAGCAGGGCCAGGGCGAAGTTGGCGATGACCGGACCACCCCAGAGGTAAAGGGTAAGGACGGGTAAAAGGGTGGTAAGGGAGGTATTGATGGTCCTGGAGAGCGTCTCGTTGATGGATTCGTTCACGAGGGTGACCATTCCCTTTTGCCGGAGCCCCCTCCAGTTCTCCCTGACGCGGTCGAAGACCACGATCGTATCGTTGAGAGAGTAGCCCACGATGGTCAGGATGGCGGCGATGAAGGGCAGGGACACTTCCCTCCCGAACAGCGCGAAGGCCCCCAGGGTTATTATCGTATCGTGGACCAGGGCGGCCACGCTCACCACGGCGAAACGGAACCGGAACCGGACCGTGATATAGACCAGTATCCCCCCGAGGGCGATGACGAGGGCCACGGCCGCTTGTTGCCTGAGTTTCTCTCCCGCAACGGGTCCCACCTTTTCGAGCCGGAGCACCTCGACCTCTCCGAACCTCGAGCGGAGCGCCGAGAGGACCTCCTGGGCCGTCCTGTCGTCGTGGGAACTCATCCTCACGAGGACCCCGATATCGCTGTAAGCCTGGATGACGGCCTGGTCCTCGCCCGCATCGGTGAGGACCTCGCGCACCTCGGCCACCCCGACGGGATGGGAGAATTCAACCTGGGCCAGGTTGCCCCCGGTGAAGTCAATGCCCAAGTTCAACCCCTTGAAGCCGAGCAAACCCAGGCTGACGACCACCATGGCAAGGCTAAGGGAAAGGGTGACCTTCCTGAAACCCATGAAATCGATGTTTTTCCTGATCTTGAATATCATCGTCTTTTCCCCCTTGCTCCCGACGGGGCCGCTTCCATCTTTCCGCGTCCCCTCGACTGGAAAAGATGCAGAAGTGCCCTGGTGACGACGACAGCGCTGAAGACACCGGCGACTATACCTATCGACAGGGTGACGGCAAAGCCCCTCACCGGGCCGGTTCCGAAGTAAAACAGCACCGCCGCCGCGATAAGGGTCGTTATATTGGCGTCAAGGATGGTCGTCAGGGCCTTGCGGAACCCGGATTCAACGGCGGCTTGCGGAGTTTTGCCACCGGCGATCTCTTCCTTCATCCTTTCGTAGATCAGTATGTTGCCGTCCACGGCCATTCCCAGGGTCAGAATGATGCCCGCGATGCCGGGCAGTGTAAGGGTGGCCCTGAAACCGATCAGGCCCGCGAAGACCAGCAGCATGCAGACCACCAGGGCTGCGTTGGCCGCAAGACCGAGGGTCCGGTAATAAAGGAACATGAAGATCAGTACGAGGACGGCCCCTATCAGGCCGGCCCTTATCCCGGAGTTTATCGAGTCCGATCCCAGGGTCGGCCCTACCGAGCGGTTCTCCAGGATCTCCACCGCCACCGGAAGGGCGCCTGCCCTGAGCATAATGGCCAGCCGTTGCGCCTCCGCCGTGGAGAAGCGCCCGGAGATCTGGGCGTTGCCCCCGCTGATGCGTTCCTGGACCACCGGCGCCGAGATGACCTTGTTGTCGAGGCAGATGGCAATCGGGCGACCCACATTGGCCGCCGTGGCCTCGTCGAAAAGTTTGGCCCCCTGGGAGCTGAACTTCAGGGTCACCACGGGGCGCCCCAGGTTGTCAAAACTGGTCCTGGCGTCTTCCAGGTCCTTGCCGCCCACATAGGCTTGGCCAAGCAGGTAAGCCTCGCGTTCCTCGCTCCTGGCCAAAACCTTGTCCGGGTCCTTTTCGGCCTTGAGGCGCATCTCGTCGGCGGCACGGTCAAATTGCCCCCGGACCGCTTCCCACCTGGCCTGCGCCTCCAGGAACTCCTCCTCGGAGTCGTAGTTGGGCCTTTGGGGCCCCGGGGGAACTGTCCCCGTGGACTCATAGACGTGCCTGAACTCGAGCAGCGCCGTCTTACCGATGAGCTCCAGGGCCGCCTCGGGATCGGCCACCCCCGGGAGGTCGACGATGACCCTGTCCTTCCCCTCCCTCTGGATCACCGGTTCGGTGACCCCGTACTGGTCTATCCTGTTCCGCAGGACCGCGAGAAGACGTTCGACGCTGTCATCGGTCAGCGGGTTCTCGGCGGTGCCCCGGGCCTGAAGCAAAATATGGGCCCCTCCCTTGAGATCCAGCCCCAGGCGGATCCTCCCCCTTACGGGAAAGACGAAGAGCAGGGCGGCCACAACCACCACCACGACAAGGATAAGCCGCCAACGATCCTTTTTGAGCATATGCCTTCCTCCCCTGTTGAAAACCTCGTTTACCTGCGAGGGGGCTCCTTAAGACCCGCCTCTGCGACCGGACCTTTCATAAAAAACGGAGCGGACGCCCGGCATCCACTCCGAAGGAAGCCACCGACCGGCCCTCTATTGATGACGAAGACCGCTCCCACCCGGACGGAGACTAACCGGCAGGGTGTTCATCCTGCTTTTTCATCTGGATGGAACCCTTGAGGACCCTCGCCTTGACCCCGTCGGCGATCTCGACGATGAAGCTGTCGTCCTTTACATCCCTCACCGTACCGTAGAAACCCCCGGCGGTGACGATCATATCCCCGTTGCGTATCGAGGCCAACATATCCTCGTGCTTGCGCTGACGCTTTTTCTGGGGCCTGATGATCAGGAAATAAAAGATTACGATGAATACTCCAAGTGGCAGGAGCATGCTCACAAGTCCACCCTGTACCTGCAACAGCCACGCCTCCCTCTCCATGCTCGTTCTTTGAGGATCATTTTAGCACTGAACATTTTATCATGACCTGAAAGCAATCGGAACACTCCCGGGCTTCCGCCCAAACATACCTTCAGGCCATCCGGCCCTTCAGGAAAAAGAGCAGTTTCTCCAGTTCGACCGATATGTCCACCCTGTAGACCAAGACATCCTCCGGAACGGATATCGCGGTCGTGGCGAAGGTGAGGATCCCCTTGACGGTGCCGGCGGCCACGGCCTTGTCGGCCGAGACCTGGGCTGCGGCGGCAGGTATGGTGAGGATCACGACCTCGATCTCCTTCTCGCGGATGATCTCCGTCATTTCCTCGAAATCATGGCAAGGGACATTGCAGATCACCTGGCCTATCTTGGAAGGATCGTTGTCGAAAAGGGCCTCGATCCTGAACTTTTCGCTCCTCAGCGCCTTGTGGCCGAGCAGGGCTTCTCCAAGCCTCCCCACCCCCACCAGGGCGATCTTCCAGACCCTGTCGGGCGAAAGGATATCGCTGACATGCCTGTAGAGGCGTTCCACGTGGTAGCCTACGCCCCGCTTGCCGATCTCACCGAAGTAGGACAGGTCCTTTCTCACCTGGCTCGCCTTGAGGCCCAGCATTTCACCTATCTCCTGGGAGGAGACCACCCTGCGTTCCTCGTTGTGGAGTTGCAAAAGAAGCCTGTAATAAAGCACCAGGCGCTCAACGGTCGGTTCCGCTACCCTCATCGTCCCTGCCTCCTCGAAAATGGATCACGGGATGACTTGACAATTATTTCACCAGGGTTCCTGGTCATCGGTCACTTGCCTCTGTCCGATAAGTTCGAAAGCCTCCCCGCCCCGCTTCAGATGGGATTCGTCCACGGAAGTGACCTTGAGGGTCAGAACTTTCCTCGGGAAAGCCACCTCGACGACATCGCCCGGTTTCAACCCCTTGGAAGGGCGCACCTGGGCGCCTCCCACTCTCCCCGCGCCATGGGTTATCATCTCTTGGGCGTAACTCCTTCTCTTGACGACGCGGGACAGTTTCAAGAAACGGTCTATCCGCAAAGCAAGGACCTCCATTATGGACATCATCCGTGAATATTATAACAAATGATTTGAATCATTGCTCGAATAACGAAAAGCCCTGATCAGAGAGGCAGGGTCGGGTCCTCAATCAAGAAAATCTCTCAATTTTTTGCTCCTGCTGGGGTGCCTGAGCTTCCGCAGGGCCTTGGCCTCGATCTGCCTTATCCTCTCACGGGTCACGCCAAAGCGCTTGCCCACCTCCTCGAGCGTGTAGGGGTGGCCGTCCTCCAGGCCGAACCTCAGCCGGAGCACTTCCTTTACCCTTTCAGTCAGCTCTTCGAGCATCCCCTCCAGTTGTTCCCTCAACAACTGGACCGCGGCGGCGTCCTCGGGGCTGGGAAGGTTCTTGTCCTCGATGAAGTCGCTCAGCTGGCTATCTTCTTCCTCGCCGATGGGAGTCTCCAGCGAGACCGGCTCCTGGGCTATCCTCTGAATCTCCTCGACCCTTTCCGAGCCGATGGCCATCTCCGCGGCGATCTCCTCCGCGGTGGGTTCTCGCCCGAGTCTCTGGACCAGCTGCCTGGAGATCCTGATGAGCCTGTTGATGGTCTCCACCATGTGGACCGGTATCCTGATCGTCCTGGCCTGGTCGGCTATGGCCCTGGTTATGGCCTGGCGGATCCACCACGTCGCGTAGGTACTGAATTTGAAACCCTTACGGTAGTCGAACTTCTCCACGGCGCGGATGAGGCCCAGGTTGCCCTCCTGGATGAGGTCCAAAAACAGCATGCCTCTGCCGATGTATTTCTTCGCTATGCTGACCACGAGCCTCAGGTTGGCCTCCACCAGGTGGCTCTTTCCCGCGGGGTCTCCGGCCTCGACCAGCTTGGCCAACGCCACCTCTTCTTCGGCTTTGAGCAGGGATATCTTCCCGATCTCCCTCAAGTACATCCTGACGGGGTCCGAGAGAGGCAAATCCTCCAGTACGCCCATCTCCTCGCTGTACTCGGCCGCCGGGGGAGACGAGGTGTCGTCGCGAGGCTCGCTCTTGGCCTTCTCGGTCTCCACCAGGTCTATCCCCAGTTCGTTGAGGTTGAAGTAAAGACTATCCAGGGTCTCTTCGTTCATCATCTCCCCTGGTATATGCTTCTCAATGTCGTCGTAGGTCACGAAACCCTTTTCCCGCCCCAGGTGGAGCAGCTCCTTGAAGCTCTCTATGTACTTAGCCACTTCCCTCGGCGACACAACGGCCTCTTCAGCAGTATCGACTGTATCGAGGCTTTCGAGCTCTTCCGGGGCCTTCTTAACGTCGGTCATGTCTTTAACGGTCCCTCCTTTTGAGCTTTCTGGCAAGTTCAAAGTATTCCTTCATCTCTTCGGGGGAGGCCTTGCCCCTGGCATGTTTTTCCGTGAGGGCGTCAAACCTGTCCTTTGACCTCTTCGACTCGAGGGCTGAAAGGACGATATCCCACATGTCCTCCCTCTCACCGTTCCTGACGCAGTGCCCCCACCCCGTCGAAATGAGCCTCATGGGATAGTCGTCACCGGCTTTGGCCCATCTCGCCCTCAACTCGCCGGTGCCGTCACCCGAGAGGATCGACAGGGCCACGGCCTTGGTTCCCTCCTCGGAAAGGAGCGACAGGACGTAAGCAGGCTCCACCTTGGCCCTCTTCCTCTCATCGGTCCAGAGGAGGTAGCAAAGGGCGGCCTCCCATGGGTCCGAGGGCTTGACTCCCCGGGGGATATCCCTCTCCCCATATATATATACGCTCTCCGGGCCCGAAATACCTTTTTTCCCGCCCCGGCCGGCAGACCTCCGGGCGCTTCTGAGGAGGTCGACCATCTCCGGCAACAGCAGTCCCAGGCCCTGGGCCACCTGTGATATATGCCTGTTCGCCTCCAGCGGGGGGAGTTCGGCCAGGCTCTCGATGATCTCTCTCCTGGCGGCGGTCCTTCGCGTTTCGTCCGACAACGCCTCGCTCTTGGCCCTGATATGAAAAAGGGGAAGCGGTTCGGCCCTGCCGATCAGCCCCAGGAAACGATCCTGCCCTTCGTTACCGCTGACGACATCGTCGGGGTCCTTGCCCTCGGGGAGGACCACCACCCTGATGTCAAGACCGCTCTTCTGGAGGGTGTACATCTCCCTGATCGTCGCTTCCTGGCCGGCCGTGTCGGAATCGTAACAGATGAGGCACTGGTCGGCGAACCTCTTGAGAAGGTCGGCCTGCTCCTCGGCCAGGGCGGTCCCCAGGGAGGCGACCGTCTCGGAAAAACCGGCCATGTGCAGTTTGATGGCGTCCATGTAGCCCTCGACGAGGATGGAACGGCCCTTCTCACGGATCGACGACCTTGCGGCGTTCAGGAGGTAGAGAGTTTTCCTTTTGCTGTAGAGTTCGCTCTCGGGGCTGTTGATGTACTTGGCGCCCTCGCCGTCCACGAGGCGTCCACCGAAGGCGACGAGCCTCCCCTGGATGTCCCTGATGGAGAAGATGATCCGGCCCCTGAACCGGTCATAGGTACGCCCCCCGCTCCCGGCCAGGAGCCCGGCGGCCATGGCATCCCCGGCCGGGATACCGCGGGCCTCGAGTTCCCTCCTGAGCATGTCCCAGGAGGCCGGTGCCCAGCCCATTTCGAAGGCTGCGGCATCGGCGGAGCCTATGCCCCTCCTGTCGAGGTACTTCCTGGCGCTCTCCCCTTCCGGACCCGTGAGGGATCTGCGGAAAAAGGCCAGGGCGGCTTCCATGGCGCCCGCCACGCCTTTGGACCGTCCCGGGCGTCCATCGAAGCGTTCAAGGGTCACACCCGCCCTGTCGGCCAGCATGGCGAGAGCCTCGGGGAAGGTCATCCCCTCCCTTTCCATCACAAAGGAAAACAGGTCACCGCCGCGGCCGCAGCCGAAGCAGTGATAGGTCTGGCGTTCCGAGGAGACAAAAAATGATGGCGTTTTTTCCGAATGGAAGGGGCATAGCCCCCGGAAACTTCTTCCAGCCCTTCTCAGTTGCACCGACTCGCCGATCAGTTCGACGATGTCGATCCTGTCCTTTATCGTTCTGACGGCGTCCTGATCCAAAGCGGCACCACCTTCCATCCACGTATGGCCCCTGCCGACAGGTCGGGGGAGGGCTTCCGGTCGCCCTCCCCCGCCGTTATCGAGCCTTGTCTGCTTTTTTACGGTCCCCGCTAGGCGCGAAGGGCGACCTTTAAATGAACAACGGGGCCAGAACCAACGCTACCACCGACATCAGCTTGATAAGGATGTTGAGGCTGGGGCCGGCGGTGTCCTTGAAGGGGTCCCCGACGGTATCGCCTACGACGGCCGCCTCGTGAGGTTCTGAGCCCTTGCCCCCGAGGTTGCCCTCCTCGATGTACTTCTTGGCGTTGTCCCAGGCCCCGCCCGCGTTGGACATGAAGATGGCCATCATGACGCCCGTGATGATGGCCCCGCCCAGGAGTCCGCCCAGGGCCTCGGCCCCGAGGACCAGGCCAACGACAACCGGGCTGATCACGGCAAGGGACCCGGGAACGATCATCTCCTTCAGGGAGGCCCCGGTGGATATCTCGATGCAGCGCTCGTACTCGGGCCGGCCCTCACCCTCCATTATGCCGGGTATCTCCCGGAACTGGCGGCGCACCTCGTCGATCATCTGGGAAGCGGCCCGACCGACGGCCTGGATCGTCATGGCGCTGAAGATGAAGGGGAGCATGCCCCCTATGAACAGGCCTACCATGACCCTGGGGTTGTTGATATCGATGACCTCAAGACCCACAGCGGTGGCGTAGGCAGCAAAGAGCGCCAGCGCGGTGAGGGCGGCCGAACCGATGGCCAACCCCTTACCTATGGCCGCGGTGGTGTTGCCCACCGCATCGAGCCGGTCGGTTATCTTGCGGACCTGGGGGGGCATGTGGCTCATCTCGGCTATGCCGCCGGCGTTGTCGGCGATAGGACCGTAAGCGTCGACACTGAGGGTCATCCCGGTGATGGAGAGCATGCCGACGGCCGCGCAGGCGATGCCGTAGAGCCCCCCGAACCTGACGCCCACGAGGATGGAACCGCAGAGCATCAGGACGGGGACGGCGGTGGACTTCATGCCCACGCCGAGGCCGGCCAGGATATTAGTCGCCGTCCCCGTGATGGAAGCCTGGGCTATGCCCTTCACAGGGGGATAACCCGAGGAGGTATAGTACTCCGTCACGATGCCGATGAGGACGCCGACGGCCACTCCGGACAGGACGGCCCAAAAGATGGTGATGTCGCCGAAGACGGCCCTGGTCATGAAGTAGGAACCGACTATCATGAAGGCTCCCGTCACGAGCGTCCCAATCCTGAGGGCCAGTTGGGGGTCTCCCCCCTCGCGGACCCTGACGAAAAAGGTCCCCAGCACTGCCGAGACGATGCCCAGGGAGGCCAGGAGCAACGGGTAGATGACGCCCGTGTCGCCGAAGGCCACCAATCCAATGGCCATGGCCGCAATGATGGAGTTCACGTAGGATTCGAAAAGATCGGCGCCCATGCCGGCGATATCGCCCACGTTGTCGCCCACATTATCGGCTATGACAGCCGGGTTTCTCGGGTCATCCTCGGGGATGCCCGCCTCGACCTTGCCCACCAAGTCGGCCCCCACGTCGGCGGCCTTGGTGTATATGCCGCCGCCGACCCTTGCGAAGAGGGCTATGGAACTGGCCCCGAAGCCAAAACCGGTGATGATGTTGGGATCCTTGAAGAACCAGTAGCAGATGATGATGCCGATTATCCCGATGCCGACGACGGACATGCCCATGACGGTCCCGCCGGTGAAGGCTATCCTGAGGGCCGGGTTCATGCCCTGCCCGGCGGCGAAGGCCGTCTTGCCGTTGGCCCTGGTGGCCACCCTCATGCCCACCAGTCCCGCCAGGCCGCTGCAGAAAGCCCCGAGCAGGAAGGAAACGGCCATGGGGTAGCCGATCTTCAGCCAGAGTATCGCGCCGACGACCACGACGAAGGGGACCAGGGCCCTGTACTCCCTGGAGAGGAAAGCCATGGAACCCCTCTGTATGATATCGGACAGTTCATTCACCCGTTCATTGGTGACCTCGAAAGATTTGATGCGCCCCGACGAAAACAGGGCGAAGGCGAGGGCGAGCAACCCGGCCCCTCCGGATATCCAGACTATCTGTGCCAACATTCAAGGAACCTCCCTGCGTAATATGAAGTCTTGAAGGACAAAAACCGGCCTGCCGCCCGGGGGGGCGTCAGGACAAAACCATTCCCCGTCCCCCTTGGGGGACGGGCGAACATCATTATAGACAGCCCTGCGCTTTACCGCAAGAACACTTCCTTAGGGGTTCCTTCAGGGGAGAGTCCTGATATGAACGCTCACCCCGTCTTCGGGGTCGAAATCGCCCTTCAGCGACTTCAGCATCCCCGAGACACCGCCGGCGATGAACTCCCC
>JAAYIZ010000107.1 GCA_012523215.1 Thermovirga sp. | reverse complement strand
GAAGGGGGCAAGTACCCTTCCCATGGAATGCCCCTTAGAAAAAAGGGCGGGACCGTTTTTTCAAGCGGCCCCGCCTCTTCATCCTTTCCCTACCTGGGACTAATGGCCTTGACGGGGCACACCTCTGCGCAGGCCGCGCAGCCTATACACTTTTCTTCATCGACGACGTGCTTCTCCTTAAGTTTGCCCGAAATGGCCTGGACGGGGCATACCTTCGCACACTGGGTGCAGCCGATGCACTTGTCAGCATCGATATGATACTTGGCTGTATCGGCGCTCCTGATTTCCCTGGCTTCGCCGGAGCCCTTGGCTTCCCTGGTTGCCTTGGCGTCGTCAGCATCGTTGTCGTCCTTGACAGCCTTGGATTTTTTGGCGGCGGGCCTTTTGCCCGAGTCCTTCACGACCTCCTTCTGGCGCTCATAGGATGCGAAGGCGAATTCGTCGGTCATCCAGATACACTGAACAGGGCATATCTCGGTGCATTGGGCGCAGAAACAGCAGCGGTCCATGTGGAACAGCACCTTCTTTTCGTCCTCCAAGAAGTCGATGGCGTTGGCCGGGCAGACCTTGATGCAAAGTTTGCATCCGATACAGGTCTTCTTATCGTAGCCAATGCGGCCGCGGAACCCCTCGGGCACCTTGATGGGATCGTTGAGTTTCAATTTGCCCCGGGCGGCCGCCTTGAGGGCCTTGGTAAGATTGTCGGGCATGTAGGCCACAGGGAAGGGATTGGTGGCTGGATCCTCGCACCACTGCCTGAGCATCTGGATCATCATCCTGTTGATCATTTCAACTCCCCCTAAAGGATCACGTCGAGGGACAGCAGCACCATCCCGGCGAGGGACAGGCCCGCGATGTGAAACCAGTAAAATTGAGACGCCTGCCAAATCTTGAACCGGCCGAAGGCCGTTCGTATCGTCGTCACGCCTATGACCTGCATCAAGAAGACCTTCACCCAGAAGAAAAGGAAGTCCGCCATGAAGAGCATCGGCCCCTGGAGTCCAAGGCGGAGACCGACGGTCCAGGGAAAAAAGAGGGACACCACTACAGCGCACATGACCAGCGTCCGCAGGGAAAAGGCGAGTTTAAACATGGCCAGGTTACGGCCGGAATACTCGCAGATGAGTCCTTCGAGGATCTCAGTCTTGGCCTCGGCTATATCCATGGGCACCTTGCCCACCTCTGCGGGAACCACGGCCAGGAGGGCAACGAGCAGGCAACCCAGGCCGAAAAGTCCCGTCCACCCCACGACGCTCCAGACGGGCATGCTCACGAAGGTCTCTAGACTGAAGGGGTCGCCGGGCATCCCTGTACGGTAGGAGAACCAGGCCAGCGTGATGATGACCACCGCCAGGGGCAGTTCGTAGCTCATCATTAGGGTCATCTCGCGCTGGGCACCGACGTTGGCGTAGGTGGAGCCGCTGGCAAACCCTCCCACAGCTAGGGCCACCGCCGACAGTCCAAGCAGATAGAGGATAAGGATCAGGTCGCCGCTGCCTGTTAATAGTGGAGGCAATGAACCCATGGGAACGTAAAGGAGGATCATCATCGCGGCGGCGGCCGAGACCCAGGGGGCCCCGTTGAAGGCCCACGGAATGGCCCTGCGAGGCACGATGTTCTCCTTGCCCAGCAGTTTGAGGATATCGTAAAAGGGCTGAAAAAGCGGCGGCCCCAACCGGAGCTGCATCCGAGCGTGGATTATCCTGTCGACTCCCTCGTAGAGAAGGGAGACGAGGAGCGAGAAAAACAGCAGGCCGATTCCCGCGAGAACCTTGAATTGAATAAGGGTCATGACCCCATCAACCTCCTCGTCTTTTCACGACACCGCTCTACGAGTTCCGACCTGGTCACTACCTGTTCATGACCAGAGGAGCGGTCGGTGACTACCATGCGCTCCATGCAGGAGATGCACGGGTCAATGCTGTTGATGATGAGCGGCGAGTCGGCAAGTTCGTTTTCCCGGAACATGATTGGCCACGAGACGGCGTTTGAGTAGGTAGGAGCGCGGACCTTCCACCAAGTGACGTTCTCCTGCCCGCCTGTGAGCCTTATGACGTGGGTGTCGTCTCCCCGGGGGGCCTCGATGGAACTGAGGCCGATTCCGTCGGCCTGCTTGAGAAAACCCAGTAGTTTGGTCAGTTTGGGTTCCCACATGAGGTCACCCGTCGGAAGCCCCGCCAGGGCGGTCTCTATTATCTCCAGGGACTGGTAGACTTCCAACACCCTCACTAGAAAACGGTCGAAGACGTCGCCGCGGACCTCGCCTGTGTAGTCCTGGGGGACGACGGGCTTGACATCCATGTCGCAGTAGGCTTCGTAAGGAGAGGACCACCTGAGGTCAACCCTGAGACCGCTTCCCCTGGCAGTGGGGCCCAGGGCGCAATGAGTTATCGCGTCTTCACTGGATAGGACGCCCACGTCGCGCATCCTGGCCTTGGCGATGGGGTCGTCGGTGACGACATTGTAAAAGATGCCGAACTCGTTCTTGTAAAAGGTCAGCATATCCTGGAGGACTTTTTCCACCGCAGGGGTGATATCCCTCCGGACACCGCCGATGGTCCCCGTCCCGTAGTTTACGCGGTTGCCTGTAAGCGCCTCGAGCACGTCCATAACCTTCTCCCGCAGGATCATCCCCAGGTTGAAGGCTGAGTCGTAACCAAAGGTGTAGCAGGCAACCCCTGCCCAGAGTATATGGGAGTGAATCCTCTCCAGTTCCAGCACGATAGCCCTTATATATTGGGCCCTGGCGGGGACTTCGATCCCGGTGGCGTCCTCCACGGCTCGCGTGAAGGCTACAATGTGGGAAAAGGAGCATATCCCGCAGATGCGCTCGGCGAGGTAGATCACCTGTATCGGATTGCGTTCTCGGGCCATGAACTCGATGCCGCGGTGGATGGCGCCGGGGCGTATGACGGCGTTCTTGATACGCTCTCCGTCCACATCGAGCCAAGCCGTTATGGGTTCCTTGAGACCGACATGGACTGGCCCGATTGGCACTTTATAGGTTTTATTAGATCCTTGCGTCATAAAGGGCACCTCCTAGGAGAGCTCCCTGATGTCTTCTGGCTTGGGGCCGGTTTCGTCCCTGCGCCAGGGCTTGATATCCTCGTTCCAGTCCTCGGGGAGGAAAACAAGGCCTTTATTGGGTAGCCCGTCAAAGTCCACGCCGAACATCTCGCGGATCTCCCTCTCGCTGTACTCTATCCCAGGGACCCTGCTCCAGAGGGAGGGCATTACGAGATCATTCTTTGGCACGATGACGGAGATCGTGACGCCGAGCCTTTTGCCGCGATCGATGCTGCGGAAGATCGAGAAGTGATAGTTGAGTTCGATCGAATCACCGATATCGTCGCCGGAGGTGATCTGGAAATGGGGGAAGTCGAACTCCATCAGGGTATCCACCATCACCAGGAAGCGTTGCCTCTCCACGTACACCCAAAGGCACCGGTAGGCGTCTCCGTTCTCGACACCCCCCTTGTATTCCCGGAGGGTCATCCTTTCCGCAGTTTTGCGGAACTTCCTCTTCAGGAGAGAAAGGACCTTTTCAGGGCTTTCATATTCTTTCGTGTATTCCACGCGGCGCGGCCTCATTTCTCGGCACCTGCCTTTGTGAGGGATTCCTTCAGTTTTTCCAGTTTCAGCACTGCCTTGGCTACGCCCTCGATGATGGCCTCGGGCCTGGGAGGGCATCCGTGGACATAGACGTCGACGGGCAGGATGTTGTCCACTGGACCATCCAGGTTGTAGGACTTGTAGAAGACGTCGCCCGAGCCCGCGCAGTTACCCACGGCGATGACCACCTTGGGGTCGGGCATCTGGGCGTAGATCCTGCGCAACCGGCCGGTCATGTACTTCGTGACGGGACCGGTCACGAGCAGTGCGTCGGCATGGCGGGGTGAACCCACCAGTTTCATGCCAAAGCGCTCAATGTCATACCTGGGGGTAATGGTCGCCACGATCTCGATGTCGCATCCATTGCAGGATCCGCTGTTGCAGTGAAAGACCCAGATGGATTTAGTTAGTATGTCGAGGTAGCGTTCCAGTTTCATTGTCCCACCCCCTTAAAGAAGGACCAGCACCGCTACGACGGCCATGGTAAGCATGAAGTAGCCGACGTATTCGCTCGCGATACCGGTGTGAAGTTCGATAAGCCATTCGTAGTAGGGTTTGAGGGCCTCCACGAATCCCCAGTAGGCCGAGGCGGCGGGAACCCCCATATCGGCACCGTCCTCGGGCACAATGTTGCTTCCGTAGAATATTTCATCCTGCTCGGTACCTTCCTTGTAATCGCTGCGGCCCAAGGACCTGATCAAGAGGATGATGACCGCGCAGATCACGAAGAAGAAGAGCCAGATGTATACGTCCCAGTAGCCAAAACCCGAATAGACCTTTTCCCACATTACAGACCACCTCCCATGATAGCGGAAATGTAGCCTGCCTGGTCCACCAGGGCTTTGGCGGCAGGTTCAACCAGGTGAGAAAGCGTCCATCCTGGGAATAACGTGAGCGCCACGATGACCAGCGTGAGCACCGACATCCCTAAGAGCATCGACGCGGGCACTTCCACGACCTTTTCGAAGGTTTTCCTGGCTGGGCCAAGGAAAGCCGTCTGGAAGACCTTTACGAAGGAAGCCAGCGTCAGTACCGAAGTGACCAGGGCCACTACGGCCAGTAAGGGGTAGACGGCGAAGGTCGTCTGGTATATCAGCAGTTTCGAGACAAAGCCGTTGAAGGGCGGAAGGCCGGCGATGGCTGCGGCTGCGATGGCGAACATAAAGGTCGTCTGGGGCATCTGCCTGGCCAGGCCGCCGAGTTCGTTGAGATCCCGGGTGCCGGCCGAGTAGAACACCGCGCCGGCGCTGAGGAAGAGCAGGCCCTTGTACATGGTGTAGTTGACGATGTGGAAGATGCCGCCCTTCATGGCGGTGAAGCCATAATCGGCCATGGCCTGGTGGTCCTTAAGCGAAAGAAGTCCAACACCCAGGGCCAGCAGTATGTAGCCTATCTGGGAGACCGAATGATAGGCCATTAGCCGTTTCATCTCTTTCTGAATGACGGCCATGGTGACCCCGATGAACATGGAGAGGACACCCATGATGATTATCGTCCAGGGTATCACTGCGCTTCCAAGGGTCACGCCGTAAAGGGTGAAGCAGACCCGGAAAAGTCCGTAGAGCGACGCCTGGCTGACGGCGACCAGCAGGCAGGTGACCCCTGCCGGAGCCTCGGCATAGGCGTCGGGGGTCCACATGTGCATGGGGACGGCACCACTTTTCATGGCCAGCGACACCACGAGGAAGACCAGGGCAATTTTTTCGGCGTAGCCCATGTGGAGCATCCTGGCGACGGCCGCAATGTTGACAGCATTGTACCGCCCATAAAGGAATCCGACGGCGATGAGCACGAACATGGCTGACACGGTGGAGACCACCATGTACTTGAAGGAAGCTTCTATCGCCTCGGGTCGGTCCCTCCAAAAGGCGATAAGCCCGAAGGATGCCACCGAGGCTATCTCGAGGAAGACGAAGAAGTTGAAAAGGTCACCGGTGAGCTGCATGCCCAGCATGCCCGCAACCAGCAGGAAGTAAAGGGCCGAGAACTTCTCCAGGCCGGTGAACTTGTCCATGAAGCGAAGGGAAAAGAAAGCACCGGCAAGGGCGGCTATGGAACTGGTCACGCCCATGAAGGCGCTGAAGGCGTCAACTTGGAGGATGATCCTTACAGGCCAGCTCAGGCCCGAGGGAAGGGTGACGTTCCAGGCCTCGGCACCCATTACGTAGACCATCGTCCCGCCCGCGAGAACCCTTTGCAGAAGCATGACGGAGATGGCGGTGGTGGCAATGGAGACAATAACCATCCAGGTGTTGCGTATGAAACGTCCGGCGTGACCGACTACCAGGGAAAGGAAGGCTCCCAGGAGGGGCACAGCCAGGGCCAGCGCCGGAAGGTGCGTCTGCCAGTTCATCCCCTCAGCCTCCTGATCTCGCGGACGTCGAGCGTCCCATAGTGTCTATAAAGTAATATTACCAGCGAAAGGAGCAGCGCCGAAGTGGCCAGGCCGATGACGATAGCCGTCAGGGTCAGCGCCTGGGGTGTGGGAAGGACCATGGTTTCGACCTGTCCCGCCAGGGTAAATATCGGGACGGTCCCACCGCTTCGATAACCGAGGACGATGAGGAGAAGGTTGGCCGAGGCCTCGAGGAGCGATATCCCTATGGCTATCTTGATGAGGTTTCTCTCGGTTAGTATGGCGTATAGTCCGAGCAGGAATATGACTCCCACGACGAGGAAGGGGGCGTTACCTATCATGGCCCATCTCACTCCTTCCATCATATCTTTCGAAGAGGCGGATACCCTTGAACATGTAGATCAGGATCAGGGAGAGTCCGCTGACGACCTCCAGGCCCACGGCCATGTTCATCAGGGAAATGGTGCCGGCGCTGTTAAGAATGCCACTGTTGGGTCCGAGGGGGACCACTGCCCCGAAGAGTCCGCCCTGTCCTGCCAGGAAGTTGTAAAAAAAGGTCGTTCCCATGCCAAGAAACCCGGCGGTTATGAAGACCAGCAGCCCCGTCGCCTCCATGCCCGTGTATATGCCGGGCTTAACGAAGGATAGGACCCTTTTCCCCCCGTAGGCAACGAGGAGAAAAGCCGCCATAGTGGCAACTACGGCTCCCCCCTGGAATCCTCCGCCGGGAGATATATGCCCGTGGATGATGACATAAGCGCCGAAGATGCCCATGAACCAGGCGAAAATATCACAGATGGTCCTTACGACTACGGAAAGGGGATTCATCGCTTCTCACTCCCCTCACGGAAAAGGGCTAGAACGGAGCATACCGCAGTGAACAATACCGCGGCCTCGCCCAAGGTGTCGAAACCCCTGTAATCGAAGACTATCGAGGTGACGACGTTGTTGACGGAACGCTCCTGCTGGGCGTTCTCAAGGTAGTAGTCGTCCATGGGAGCTCGCGCCGTATCCCCAAAGGGGTGTATCCTGCTCAGCCCGCCAAGGAAGACACCGGCGACGACAAGAACGGCCACAATGAAAAGGACTTGCCTTTTCACTGTCCTACACCTCCTTTTGGTCCCTTCAGCGCCTTGCAGGCCCCGAGGGTGATGATGTAAATAGCAGTGCTCAAACCCGCTCCGATGGCTGCTTCGGCAATGGCCACGTCCGGTGCCTGGAGGATAAAGTACTCCACCGCCAGCACCAGGCTGAAGACCGCCAACGAGATCACCGATGAAAGAAGGTACGGGAAACAGACGGCGTAGAAAACCGCAATGACGATGATGGTCAGGACCGTCATGTGGG
>JAAYIZ010000106.1 GCA_012523215.1 Thermovirga sp. | reverse complement strand
CCAATGAGCATACTGACGGCCCTTTCCGCCCTATGGCTGGGTGTGCTGGCTTCGGTGAGCCCCTGCCCCCTTGCTGCCAACTTGGCGGCCTTCTCCTTCATCCAGAAGGAGGGGCTTTCACCCCGCAAGGCGCTCCTGTCGGGAAGCCTCTACTCCGCCGGACGCACGGTGACCTTCGCCGCGGCCGGAGTGGTCGTGATATCGGGGCTCATGGCCATCCCCGAAGCATCCCTGTTCATGCAGCGCCACATGAACAGGCTCATTGGGCCCATACTCCTCATCGTGGGTGTCTTCGTGCTGGACCTGCTCGAGGTGCGGGGAAGAAAGCCCATCACCGAAAGGGTATCCTCCGGAATCCTTTTTCGGGGAATGACCGGGTCTTTCCTCATGGGCGTCCTCTTCGGCCTCGCCCTTTGCCCCGTCTCGGCGGCTCTTTTCTTCGGCGGGCTCATCCCGCTGGCCACGGAGGCGGGTTCCCGGGTACTGCTCCCCGCCCTTTTCGGTCTCGGGAGCGGCCTTCCGGTGACGATCCTTTCGATCATCTTTTCCATGGGAGCAAGGGCTGTATCAAGGAGCATGGGCGCCGTCTACAACTTGCAGAAGATCGTCCAGGTGGCTTCGGGGGTGATCCTGATCCTCATCGGCGCCTACTTCTCGCTGGCGTCGACCTTCGGACTCCTTTGAGGATTGACCGATCTCACCCTTCTTGCCTTGTCTACAACCCGGGCCCCGGTTATAATATTGTAGCGAACCAGGTTACGCTTACGATGACGCAGGGAGGTGCGGGCAAGTGAGAAAGTACAGATGTCTCCACTGCCGCCATGAATTCGAAGTGGAGGACCTTTCCGCGGGTCTTAAGTGCCCAAAATGCTTCAACCGCTTTGTTCAACTTATTGAGGGTGAGTCCGTCAAGGGCAAGTCCTGGGGTAGCAAGAGCTTTAGCGTCCCCAAGATGGGAGATTGAAGGCAAGGCGCAGGTCCTTCCTCAAAACAAAAGAAGGGGGCGGTGATTCCGGAGCCCCCTTCTTTTTTACCCGCCGAATTCGTGACGCGAAAAACCTATCCTGCCTCTTCAGCAACCCCATCCCACCGCGAGAAAAGCAGCCCGGGCCCAGCCTTGAAAAGCAGGGTCCGCCGGGATGATCATAACCGGTGAAAACCGGCAGGTTGCGCATTGCCGAAGAGGGGCTTGATCATTATCGCCGTCCGGCGACACCGATGCTCTCCGTCCCTTGCAAATATATTCCCCTTGCGGATATAATGACCCGTGGCTTTCGGGCGACTAGCTCAGCGGAAGAGCGCTTCCCTCACACGGAAGAGGTCACAGGTTCGAACCCTGTGTCGCCCACCACTGGATATTTCGCGATCCTCCACCCGCGTTTTTCCTGCAGGGAAGAGGTCACTAAAAAGCGATTTTCCCATCAGTGTTTTTAGCTCTTTCTCTCAAAATCTAAGGGGGAGAGTTTACGATGGGGAAGATTGCTGTGGTCTTAAGAACACCATACCGAAACGCCCTCACTGCTCTTGACGCTTTTTGTTCAATCAGAAAGGCAGAAGGAGCCACATCAGCAACCATCCAGCTCTATCAATCGATCCTTGTCCCTTTTCTAAAAGATAACCCTTCATTCCTTGTTGATGCCAGGGAGTGCATCTTGCCGTTTATTTCTGAACCTGAAAATGGCTGGTCTCGTTTCACACGTATAAAAACCCTGAAGGTGTTTTGCCGTTTCCTCATGGAAGAAAACATTATTCCTTCTAATCCGATGAAGGGCATCAAGACATCCATGCCAGGGAAACGTTCAGACGTTCCGTCAATGGATGACGTAAAGAAGTTTATCCGTGCCTTGGATACAGATAAATTTACTGACAGGCGAATGAGGATGATGTTCCTTCTTGCTCTTGATACTGGGTTGCGCCGAGGAGAGTTATGTAGTTTACGGATTGATGATCTTGACCCTGAAGGAATGACAATAACTGTACGCCCTGAAACTTCAAAGGTGAAGAAAGGGAGGATAGTACCTATTTCCCCTCAAGTTGCGCGAGAGCTGAAAAGGTTTATTACATTATGTCCTCCTGAATGGAAATGTTCCTGGATGTTCCCTACTGAGAGCGGGGAAAAGCTGACCCCCTCTAACTTTGGGTATCAGATACGGAGAGCATCTAAAAGGACAGGAAAACACATGAAGATTCACGGATTACGCCACCTCTGCGCCACAGAGTTTTTGAGACAGACAGGGAATATAGCTTTGACAGCTCAATTGCTAGGGCATTCGTCTATTGGGACTACAGCGAGGTTTTATGAACACCTTGACTTAGATGATCTTCGACAGGCTCACGGAAGGGCGGCGGTAGTGTCCCAGGTTATGGGTAAAAGAAAAGTTCGAAAAATATAACAGGGAACATTGCATGTGAACGGGAATGGACGAACTTGCACTTTTAGAATCTTGACAAGGTAAACATTAATGCTAGTCTAAATTTGAATAGCATTACATTCTTCATTTTTAAGAAGTAAATGAAAGATTTACAAGGAGAAAATGTGAACTCTCTTACTCCTTTCAATCCAATCTTTTCTAAAAGACAAACCTCAAACTGCTTGGATTCAACAAAAAATTACCAATCAAAAAGGGGGGCAATATTATGTTTGAGGAACCTATGGTTTTTATCACAATCTCTTTAGTGATATCTTGCATTTATAGCATTATCTCAATTAGGTATATGGCTAAAGGGGATGTTCCTCGGCATTACGACGTTTTAGCATATTACAGACTTTTTTATGTGATATTTCCTATAGCGGCAGTGTTTGCGGGGGGATTTAAATATGGTATTTATGCTTTTCTGATCCTTTTCATCACTCCCTTGGTAATTTCTTCCATTTATTTCCAGATAAAACCTATGCACAGAAACATTTAATAAGGGGTATATCATAGCTTTTCAGACACTAAACAGGTCAGATGGGAGGTAAAAGTTATGATTACTTTTGAAGAATATCGTGACGCTTTTAAAGAATGGGAAAGGTCGAATTTTTCTGAGCCCTTTAAATATAGTGCAAGAGTATACCCAGGCATGGCTGTAAAATTTATGCAAACTGAATTTGCAAAACCTAAATATATGAAAAGATGTAAATTCATCGCTTCGTTTGCAACAATCTGTTTGTTAGGGTCAATTCCAGCCTTTATTTGGATCAATTGGATAGCAGGTTTGGGATGTTTATTGGGTTGTTTTATCTTGAATAAAATAACTTCATCTTGCGCAGAAAAGCTAGTGGCTAAACAAATTGTTGAAGACAGCAATGCCTTCTATCTTGTGCAAGAATTTGGGGTTGTAGAAATAAGCCGAATCGAATAGAAATAATACCGGCAGAAGGTGACAAGCGAAATGGAGAAACTGTTTGTAATTCCTTTTTGGTTCGCTTCAGTTTCTTTGATATTTGTTTCCCTATTCCCTGTAAGAAAAAAATCTGAAGGTTTGGAAACGACCCCTAAAATGAAAGAAAGGGCAGTTATAGCCATTGCTCTTGCGGTGAGCATTTCCTTCACAGTTCTAATATTAGTTTTTATGCTAGAAACAGGATACATCGGGAGAAGATTTGACCCTGTTTTCGCTATCACCGCTTTTATTGGCTTTCTGTTCTCTGTGTTTTGGTGGAGAGGTATTATCAAAATACAAAGGGAAGCCTTGGGTTTACGTTCTCCTTTGGTTCAAGGTATCGTTCTAATGTTTATTCTTGCTCTTTGTATTGGCTTATTGTTGACCAATCATCTTTGGGATCCTCCCCCCCCTAGGTACCGTAATGTTTATTAATAAATTTGGGAGATTCCAATATTATGCAAGGCAATTGGGAAATGTTTGAATAAGAAATAGAAGGATAGAACCCTCTTCCCAACGTATTGTCCTTCCTGGGAGCCCAAGAAGAGGTTTCTCAAAATGACTTAAGAGCATTCACCACTTTTGAAGTATAAAATGAGGAATTTTTTCGATATTGGCTGTGTCTACTTTCCCCCTAATCCCTCAATTCCATTGGGGGGTCCCCTCCCCCTTCAAGATTCCTTGAGTTTTCCAAGATATTCAAGTGCTTTTATTCTTTCCGATCTTTCCTGGGGTTTATCTGAGAAATAAATTGTTTGTCCCCTTTATACCAAGGAGAAGGAAAGGGTAAACACTTCTAAAGGTTTTTATACCTTTCGAGAATTGTCTAATTGCCTGCTATGACTTCACTTTTCACTCATTAAGGGGAATGACTGATGTAGAACAATACAAATGGATTTATACTCTTTTTTCACTTTCTGTTTTACAAGGATTCTCCTTTCCAACATTTAAAGGGGCAATAAAGGGAAACCCTGCATCTCGTGGTCAGTTCTTTTCATTGCCCTCATAGTAATAGTATCCTTTTCCTGCATTTTTCACGTAAGAACCTGAATTGTTAGTGGATCGAACAAGGGTTATTGCCACGCAATTGAAACAGTTGATCCCTCTCAATCTGTGTCTTCCTAAACCTTTTTGGTAGATCATTTACAATATCTCGTTCGCATTGCCAAAATCCCAGTGAGGGAGATATTGTGTCCGTATCAATGTAATCCCTTGGTATAGCTGGGAAAATACGGTCGAAGGGTAGTGTCCGTATTCTGATCATAAACATAAGCGTTGCCCTTGCATCAAAATACGGACACTTTTCGGACACTAGTCTCTGACCGTATTATCTCTTGGTATAACTAGCTTAAGAGAAATACAGACACTGATTTCCCCCCTGTAGATGGTCATTGAACAAGTTCATACATGGTTGCTTTTCCATGTCCAATTTGTCTCAAGATCCCTCTCCCGATGAAGTCTTGAAAAACCTGTTTGCTGTAAGTGTCAGATACCCCTGTTTCTCTTGCTATAATGCTTCTTTTGAAAGGTTCTTGTGAATGACCAGCCCTGATAGTATTGATGATCCTGATCTTTCCTGTGCTGTTACTCTCTTCGGGGAAGGGGGTTACATCTAAAAGTAGTTCTAACTCTTCCTCCTCGGATACCGTGTTCTTTGTTCTGAAAGTGAATGTCCCTGGAGGGTTAACCCAGCTTTTGAGGTTTTTTACTATGTGCAGTTGACCGTCTTCATCTTCTTTGACCTGAACTCCGTAAGCGGAGGAAGCAAGCCTCGAGATCATAGAAGCCCCTATCAGGTCATCAAGGGATATCGGTAACGTCCTCTCGCTACGCTTAACCTTCTTCAGATGATGGACGGCAACAACAGCAGATCCAGTTTCCTTGGCTAACCTGCTGAGGCTCAGGCATACCGTCTTCATCGCTGAATTATCATTTTCATCCTTGAACTGAAGACTAGCCAGGGAATCAAGGATTAACAGGTCTGGTTTGCTCATCCGTGCAAGCTCCAGAATGTTGCTGTACCCTTTTGCTGATGAGAGATCGAGAGCAAGTCCGTCTGAAAGAAATTCGTCTTTGTAGACAAACTGAACAGCAGGGAAGGGTACCGATAGCTTCATCCTCTGAATCCTCCAATCCATCATGTTTTTGGGGTAATCTCCTTCAATGAACAGAGTCCTCATGGGGTCTGATCGTGCATATCCGTTGAGTATGATGCCCCCCCTAGCCAGATCATCACAAAGTTTTAGCATTAGCAGGCTTTTGCCCCCTCCTGGTTGACCAGCCAGCACAGAATAGAAACCCTTGAGGAAGAGGTTCCCGACTGAAACCAGTTCCACCCTTTCTGATACCCCTCCAGGTCGAAGAAATGATGATACGTCTGTCTCATGTTCCTTCTTGTGTATCTCATAGGGTGCTTCAGAAGGGTATCTGCTGACACTTTTCGCTATGTCTCTGACCTCGGATTCAGAGAGAGGGGGGAAGCACTTGCTACGGTTCTCTTCCTGCAAACCTGCCACGATAGCTTCCAGGGACATCCCCCTTCTGTTCATGCTCCCTGCAATAGAGGTCAGGTAATCGTTCCTGTTGCCTTCTGTGATGATCTCTGTTGCAGATTGTGATATTGTGTCTTTCTGTTTTTCCTTAGGTTTTAGCAATTGCCGTAGCCAGGGTGGAAGATCTGCAAGAGGTAGGTCTTTCGTTCCCTCAACCCATTTGTAAACATCTCCTGACACGTGTATCGATGGGGGAGCCACCACAAGACCTCCATCACCCCTTATGTCAACTTGCGGAAGGATACAGACAGAGTTCTTTGTCTCGAAATCTGGAGCCTTGAAATACAGATGTCTACCCCGACCAGTGACAACTGTCGGAGTTGAGGGCAGTTCCTTGTCTCTAATGGAATGCTCACCCTCTTTCCCGTCGATATCAACAACAACGATTCCCGATATTTGACCTGTGATTATCCCGAGATTTGCATTGGGGTGTTCAAACCACCAACGCTTTATGTCCTCCCCTGTTTGGACTCGGTATTCAGGAAGGAGATCCCCATTCACGGACTTCCATTTTGCCAGGGGGTGCTTGCCTGGCGATGGACAATCCGGTTTGCTACAGGAACACTTGCCGTTTAACAGAGGGTAGTGGAGAGGAATGACCACCCAACCCCATCTGTTATATTGAAGTGCTTCGGATATTTGCTTTGAATGGGATTTCATACTTTGTCCCTCAATAAAGCTAACTCGCTTTCTGCTCGATCTTTTCTCGACTAAACCACTTGAGGGAGCAGAACACCTTTCTTTCATTCTTCAGATTCCTGTACTCCATGTGATCTGTAAAATCCTTGAAGGAGATAGCATATCTGACTTTGTTTTCACGTATGACGATTTTCCTGCACTCATCATTTGCGAGTTGGTTCAAGACCTTTACAGGAAAACCGTGTCCCTCACCGTCTTTCAGTTTTCTAAATCTTCCTTCGGGTTTCTCCTTCTTGAAAAAGGTCTTGCTTTGGATGTAAAATCCCCCATGTGGGATATTGTTAACGCAGTAAGTCCAACCGCTATCTGTTTTTTTGATCTCGATACTCATAACGCTCATCTCCCTTGACCCTGTGTGCCAGTACGGGGTTTATTTTTTCTTCGTAGACCCATAAATCTGATCCGTATTGATTCATGATCTCCAAAGTCGATACGTCTAACTTCAAAGCCAGTTGTGATCTCGTGTTTGAGCCCTCCCCTTTCAGAAGTGCTTTCCTTGCTTCGACCCTCCAGGGTTCGTCTGGTCCCTGCTTAAGTTCGCAAGCCTCAAGGGGGATAGTCCATCTTTCTATCCCTTTGATGTTGATCTCTTGACCAAAACAGTAGATATCTGAGATAGGGATTTTAAAAACGCGCTTGGCATTATTTACCGTTTTCTCATGTATTTCCAGAAACTTCGCACCTTGAGAATATGCTTTTCTCAGGACATAGACATCAATTGCATAAGCCCTTCCACCTGTCATCCTTAGCCTGTCTTCTTCCCGCTCAGATTTCCTGAGAATATCTCCGCTAAGTGATGCGAAGCATTTCCCCTCATGGTTGAAAAACTGCTCTTTCAATGGTAAAATCCCTCCAATACGGATTAGTTTTTTGCTTTGCCGCCCTGTTGCCGCAGGGCGTTTTTTGTTGCCTTACTCTGCCAGTTTTGCCTTTCCGCTCTCATCAACGACTCCTTCTTCTGGGAAAACAAGAACTTTTCCCAATCGCTCAATATCTCCCTTCCAAACTCGTTCCTGACGATTCTCCAATCTGCTCATTCTGGAATACTTGATGCCTGTAACTGCTTCCAAGGAACGAAGAGTATGACCGCTTTCCTTCCGTGCTTTCTTCAAAATTGTCTCCAATGGCTTCACCTCCCTCCTGTTTACGCTTGACTAACCTAAGTATATGGATTATCGTATTATTTAATAAGTGACAAATAAGTGACAGGGAGAAACTATGGCAAAATCTATCAAGTTCAAGATTGGAAATAAATGGAAAGTTTGTAGGGGCGGTTATGAGATCAGGGAAATCGGTCATCCTGATGGCGGTACCCTTTTGACAGGCTCATATACCGAGAGGGTCATCAAACCAAAGACCAGTGAGTGGAGAGAATATGAACTTCCTCCATGTGAGAAAGCCCTATGGTCGTTTTTGGGCTATCAAAAAGGAAGGAGGGACAACTTGGAGAAGGCTAAGTTCCTTCCTGTTGAGGAACTTATAGAATGGACAAATGAATACGGACCTCTTTGGTTTGACATTACGATTGAAGAACTTCAGAAAGAACAGCGGATTATGGTAGCGGTATATAATCTTTTGGAGGATTTTTCAAATCTTGATGAACGAGGAAAACGATATTACATTGATTGTGTCCTTCTCCCGGAAATGAATAACCTACCCCCTTCAGAAGTTAATAACTTACCAACTTCAGAGGAACGTAAGCGTTACCAAATAATTCATGACCTAACAGATGAATTGAGAAAATATATGGCTATTGAGAGGCTCCTGAAGGACAGGCTAAATATGGGATTCCGGATCAAACCTTCTATCGATATTTCAAATGACAAGGAAGGTGCTAGTAATTACTATCTTGGAATAGTTTTTGAAAATAGCTTACGCTCAAGTCTTTGGATTTCCCTGATTAATGCTCTTTCGGAGACAGATGTTCTTTATGAAAAATGTATTTTTTGCGGAGGGAGTAGCATTATTTCATCAATTTATGGTAATAACAATCTTACCCAAATTGGCGAACTTCTAAAACCTCCATCAACCAATGGTATTAAGGGCTACTACCATCAAAGATGTCGAAATAGAGTTTGGAAGGACGGACAAAGACACCCCGAAAAGCAGAAGGAACTGACGGAGAAATATGGTATAAGATGGGATATCCGGAAAAAGAGATAATTCAAAGTCATTACCACATAACCATGTCAAGTGTAATAAGATGATTCTTGGTTTCCTCAATAGTTTATCGAAAGTTGTTCACTCTGAAAAAGTAATAAAATCTGGTATGGAAGGGGTCACAAACAAGGTCTAAAAAAGAGCAGAGAGCGACAAACACTGATGGTTACTGGGTTTTTGGGTGCGCGACTAGCTCAGCGGAAGAGCGCTTCCCTCACACGGAAGAGGTCACAGGTTCGAACCCTGTGTCGCCCACCACTGGTAGCCCGCCCCTGCCACCCCTTCGCAGGGAAGAGTTCACCTAAGGTTGTTCCTTTCAACAGTTTTTCAGCTTTCTCCCCTGAAACGTAAGGGAGGATTTTTTACGAGAAAGCGGCCCACCGCTCATCGACAAAAAACTCATAGGCCCATCACGATGGTCTGATCCCTGTTCGGCCCAACTCCCACCAGCACAATGGGGATGCCGGTCTGCTCCTCGATGAAACGGATGTAATCCCTTGCGGCCCTGGGCAGGTCCTCAAAAGTGCGGCACATCCCAAGATCCATTTTCCAGCCGTCCATGTTCCGGTAGACCGGTTCGACCGAATCGAGAAAAGCCGAATTACCGTTGTAGGGCAGGTCTTCCCCCTCGTCGGACCTGTAACCGGTGCAGACGGGTACGGTGTCGAATCCGGACAGGACGTCCAGTTTCGTAAGGGCCAGGGCATGGATGCCGTTTATCCTGACGGCGTACTTGAGGGCAACCAGGTCCAGCCAGCCACAGCGTCTTGGCCGCCCCGTGGTGGCGCCGAATTCGCTGCCCCTTTCGCGCAGGGTGTTCCCCAGTTCCTCCTTAAGTTCCGTGGGGAAGGGACCCTCGCCCACCCGAGTGTTGTAGGCCTTGACGACACCGGTGACACACCCCACCAGGGAAGGACCCAACCCGACTCCCACGCAGGCCCCCCCGGCCACGGGGCTGGAACTGGTGACAAAAGGATAGGTTCCGTGATCCAGGTCCAGGAGCGTCCCCTGGGCGCCCTCTAAGAGCACGTTGCTGCCCCTCTCCAGGGCCTCGAAGATGGTCATGGAGGCATTGCCCACGTAGGGTCCCAGCCTCTCCCCCCACGACCGGGCCTGCTCGAAGATCTCACCGAAGGCCAGCGGGGCCTCGCCATAAATCCTGGTGAGGTACTTGTTCTTTATCTCCAGGTTGAAGGAGAGCTTCTCCCTCAGCGCGTCCTCACACAACAGGTCCTCAATCCTTATGCCGCAACGATTGACCTTATCCATGTAACAAGGCCCTATACCCCTGTGGGTGGTGCCGATCTTCTTTCTGCTCCCTCTCAGCCGTTCCTCCATGCGGTCCAGCATCTTGTGATAGGGCATGACGACATGGGCTGCCCCGCTTATCACCAGCCGCGCCCTGTCCTTGCCCCTTTCCTGCAGGTCGCCGAGCTCATCCAGGAGCTGCTGCGAGTCTATCACCACGCCATTGCCGATGACGCAGATCTTTCCAGAATAAAGCATACCCGAGGGAAGGAGGTGGAAAATATATTTTTCCCCTTCAACCATTACCGTATGCCCCGCGTTGGCTCCGCCCTGATAACGAGCTACCACATCCACGTTGCTGGCCATCGCGTCGACAACCCTTCCCTTACCTTCGTCACCCCATTGGGTACCAACTATTATCTCCACTCGACCTTTCACAGGGTCACTCCTCCCAGCCGTCCATACTTTTTCGAGCCAGGTAATCAGGCACAGTCACGAATTCTACATCCTCGGGGGTCATTTCGCGCAGCTTCGGTAGAAAATTCAATGTCCCCGGCCTGGCATGGCATATCGCCACTGCGCCCCCCTTCTTCCTGGCCAGGGCGAAGACCTTGCGGAATTGATCACGAAAAAAATCTTCTTCGTCGTAATGGTCCAGGAAAAATCGGTTCAAAGCGGCCGGAAGGCCCTTTTTTACCGCGACAGGGTAAGCCACCGATCCTCCCGAGGTCCTGCTGTCGACAAAAAAAAGCCCCTCGGCCTTCAGTTCGAGCATGACCCCTTCCATGGCGGCGGAATCCTCCGTCGCCCTGGAACCCTGGTGATTGTTCAAACCGGTCGCACCCGGCAGCGACCAGAGGGCATTCCTCACGGACAACCTAACCATACCGGGATCCATTCCCGCCCTCACCAGGGCCTTGGGGTCGCCAGGGTTGCTCTTGGCCTCCATGGGGAGATGGACAATGAAGGGGATGCCAAGATCCCTGGCCATGCCTGCCGTTGCCTGGCTGAAGCGCTGGTAGGGTATGATCGCCCACGTGAGGGGTGTGGGAATCGATGCGAGCCGCTTCGCCGCGTCCAGGGAAAAACCGAGGTCGTCCACGATTACAGCGACAACGGCAGGCTGAACAAATCCACCAAAGCACCTGGACGCCCCCGAAAAGACCAGAACGCAAAGGGCGGCGCTGAGAAGGAGTCTACGTGCGGCTCTCTTCTTTCGTCCCATCTTCCATGCCCTTGAGTTCCTCTATCGCTCTTTTCAGTTGAGCGTCGCTCTCCCTGTCCTTTACGAACTCGCCCTCCACCTCGATGTCGGGCGAAAGGCCGACCTTGTCGATCACGGTACCGGCGGGCGTGTAATATTTCGCTATGGTGACAAAGACGCCCGACGAATCGGAAAGGTTGAAGAGGGTCTGCACCGACCCCTTCCCGAAGGACTGTTTCCCCACGATCACGGCTCTTCCATGATCCTTGAGCGCCCCGGCGAGTATCTCGGAGGCGCTGGCGCTGCCCTCGTTGATCAGCACGGCCATGGGGAGGTCGGTGATGGTCCCTTCCCTGGCGTAGAAGACCTCGTTGGCCCGGTCGAAACGTCCCCGGGTGCTGACGATGACGCCGTCGTTGAGCAGGAGGTCCGCTATCTCCACGCAGCTGTTCAGAAGGCCGCCGGGGTTGTTCCTCAGGTCAATCAGTATGCTCCCGGCTCCCTGGTCGGTGAGTTCACGAAGGGCCTTCCGAAAATCGGGAAGGGTCTTGAGGTTGAACTGGGTTATCCTCACCAGCCCGATCTTGCCCTGCAACAATTCCGACTTGACTGTCTGGATCTTTATATTCTCCCTTTCTATCTCGAACTTCAGCAATTCCTCCTCGGTCTCGCGCCTGATCCAGATGACGACCTTCGTCCCCGGTTCCCCCCTGAGGGCGTGGACGACTTCGTTCTGGGACCATCCCAGGATCACCTCATCGTCGATCTTGACGATCTGGTCCTTGGGTTTGAGCCCGACCCTGTCGGCCGGCGTATCCTCGATGGGGCTCACGACAAGGGTCTTGCCGTCGCGCTGGCCGATGTAGATGCCCAGTCCGCCGTACTCTCCCTGGAGCTCTATCTCCTCTTCCTTCAGTTCCTCGGGGTCCACGAAACGTGTATAAGGATCTCCCAACGCTGATACCATCCCCTTGATGGCGCCGTGGAGGAGATCCTCCTCGGAGACTTTCTCATCACCGTCGACATGGTAGGTCTCGAGGATGACGCGGGCCTGCTTCATGAGCCACAGGTTCTGGAAGCTGAAGGGAGCGGACTTGAAGAGATCCATCTCGTTGAAGGCGACGGCCGACAGCACTCCTCCCACGAGAAGAGCGCCAACAACGGCTCCGATTAAAATATACCTTGCCCGACGAAACATGCTCCGATTCCACCCTTCAGGTTACACTACCTACCAAGAAAGGATACAGGATTCTTGGCCTCCCCGTTGACCCTGACCTCGAAGTGGAGGTGAGGACCCGATGCCACCCCCGTGTTCCCCACGTTGCCGATGACCTCCCCTGCCTTGACGACCTTCCCCTCTCCGGCACGGATCTGGGAAAGGTGAGCGTATACGGTGGACAAGTCCCTGCCATGATCGAGGATAACGATCTGGCCGTAACCCCGAAGCCAACCCGCAAAGAGCACCTCTCCGGCGGCCGCGGCCTTGACCGGGGTGCCCGCCGGCGCCCGTATATCAAGCCCGGTATGCATTATTTTGGTCTTGAACACGGGGTGCACCCTGGTACCGAATTGGCTGCTTATCTCGCCCCTGACCGGCCAGGAAAGCTTCCCGCCCGAAGGCAGGTATACCGGTGGAACGCCGGCCCTGGACTCCTGGGACTTTCTTTTCTGGGTCATCAGTTCGCGTATCTTGCCCTGGAGTTCTTTCTGCGATTCTTCCAGTTCCCGGGCTGCTTTCTGATGCAGGTTCTTCTGCTTCGTCAAGGCGTCCAGGGACTGTTTTCTCTGCGATTCCGAGCTTTTCAGCGACTTTTGGTCTTTCTCCAGGTTTCCCTTCTGCTTAACCAGCAGGGCCTTCTGGTCCAGCATCTCCTTCCTGGAGGATTCCAACTTCTTCTTCTCCTCCTTCATGAACAATATCCTTCGTTCATCCTCGCGCGCCATCCTGGTCAAGAGGTAGGCGTTGTTGAGCGCCTCATGGGCACTGCTCGAGGAGAGAAGGAGGTTGTATTCCGCTACACCGCCGTACTTGTAGATCGCCTCGAACCTCTTGGCGAGGTAGCCCCTGGTCCTGGCCAGGTCTGCCTCGGTGCTTTCGATCTCTGAAGTCAGTTCGTTGATCCGCTGCTCCGTCTTCTCCCGTTGCAGGTCAAGGAGGGCGACCTTCTGCCTGAGAAGGGTCACGCTCTGGTCGATCCTGGACAGATCGTCCAGCAGGCCCTGCTCCTTCTTGCGAGCCTCCCCGATCTGCTTCTGGTGAAAGGAGATCTGTTTTTCTATCGCTTCCAGGCGGCCCTGCTCGTCCTTGATCCTCGAGTCAAGATCGGGCAGGTTGGCCCCCTGGGCCACGGCTGGGGGAAAAACCAAAAAAGTCAGAAGAAGTATCGCGGGAAAAGACCATCCTTTAACTCTCATGATCTCTACACCCCCAGTCTATTCCTAGATCGACCTGGACGCTTGTCTTACAAAACGGGACGCGGCAAGCCAGCTGCAGATCCAACCGGCGGACAGGCCCGCCAGGACCAGGACGGCACCGACTCTGAGGACGATGATCCTGTCGGTAAGCAGCCTGAGGAAGGGAAGAGACCTTTCAAGAGTGTTTATGGCCATGCCGTAGGAAAACCATAGCATCAGGACGGAGAGTGCCGCGCCCAGGGTTCCGAGAAAAACTCCCTGCAGTACATAGGGAAAGATCACAAAACTCCGGGAGGCGCCGACGAGGAGCATCTTGCCGATCTCGTCCTTCCTGGCGTACACGCCGATACGGATCGTATTGAAGAGCACCAGGGCCGCCGATGCCAGGGAGACCACGAGCACGACCAGGGACAGTCGGGACACGAAACGGGAAATCTTTTGTAGTCTCTCGGCTATGGTGCCGGCGTAGACTACCTCCTCAACCTCCGGCAGGGCGATCAATTCCCGGGCTATGACCGTCGCGTAGGACGCCCTTTTCACCTGGACTTCCACGCTGGGTGGAAGAGGGTTTTCCTCGAGCAGTGCCACTGCCTCGGCCAGTTTGCCCAGCCTTGCCTTGAGGCGTTCCAGGGCTTCCGCGGCAGTCACGATCTTCACCGATGAGACCGAATCGTAGGAAATGGCTTTCCGGGCCACCGCCTCCAGGGCTTCCTCGGAATTTTGAACGTAAGCCTGGACAGTGAGGTCTCCCTCGACGACCTCGATGAGGTACCGCGTGTTGAGGACGAAGAGGATGCTGGCCCCCACGAGGAAGAATACCGCGACGGAGGTGAGGACCGTCAGGAAGCTCAACCCCGAATGCCTGGAAAGCAGCCTCCAGGCATCCCTGAGTACGTACCTAAAGGTCCCCATCGGATCGATACCTGCCCTTCCTCTCGTCCCTGACCAGCCGTCCCTTGAGGAGCTCGATAACCCTCTGGCGATAGGAATCTACAATATACTGGTTGTGGGTCGCCACCACCAGGGTGGTCCCCGAGGCGTTGATCGACAGCAGAAGCTGCAGTATCTCGTCGGCCGTGTCCGTATCAAGGTTCCCCGTGGGCTCATCGGCAAGAAGGATCGAAGGCGAGTTCGCGATGGCCCTTCCTATGGCCACCCTTTGCTGTTCTCCGCCCGATATCTGTTCGGGATAAAGGTTCCTCCTCCGCCAGAGCCCAAGGCGGTCCAGCACATCGTTGGTCCTCTTCTGAACGTCGTGGCTGGGAACGCCGATAACTTCCTGAACGAAGGCGATATTCTCGTGTACCGTCAGGTCGGGGAGGAGTCGGAAATCCTGGAAAACCACCCCGATATTCCTCCTGAGGTAGGCTAGGTCGTGGGAGGCTATCTTTCTTATGTTAACGTCACCCACGGTGACGCGCCCCTTGGTGGGCACCAGTTCCCGGGTGACAAGCCTGAGAAGCGTCGTTTTGCCGGATCCCGTGGGCCCCACAAGGTAGACAAACTCCCCCTTGTCGATGGTGAGGAAAATATCCTGGAGGGCGACGATATCGGGGGCGAACTGTTTTGTCACACCGGCGAACCGAATCTCCATCCGTTACCTCCTGCGCATGGACCACACCTGGGCCGATTCCCCCACGATCTCTCGGAAGGTCAGACCATAGTACTCCTGCAATTCCAAGGGGGTCCCGCTCTGGCCGTACCGATCGGTTATGGCAACACTCCTCACGGGAACGGGGTTCTCCGCGGCGGAAAGGGCGGCAATAGCCTCGCTCAGCCCACCGATCGTGTTATGCTCCTCCGCCACGACGCAACACCCGGTCCTCCTCAGCGACGAGAGAATCAACCGGGAAGGCAGGGGTTTCAGGCTGAAACAATCGATCACTTCGGCGTTTATGCCCTGCTGGGAGAGGATCTTGGCGGCCTTCAACGCTTCGTGGACCATGATACCACAGGCACAAAGGGTGACGCCGTCGCCCTCGACCAGGAGTCTCCCGCCTCCAATACGCAACTCGGCCTCGCCGACGGAGCCCGTGTCGGGGACCTCGTCGCGGCCCAGGCGAATGTAGACGGGGCCGTGATGCTCAAGGGCCAGTTTTGCCATCTTTGAAGAGGAGTCGAAGTCCGAAGGTACAAGAATGGACATCCTGGGCAGGCTTCTCATCAGGGCCACGTCCTGGTTCATCTGGTGCACGGCCCCGTCCTCCCCCGCGGAAAGGCCCGAATGGGTCCCTACCAGGACGACCTCCAGGTCGGGGATCGCCAAGCAGGTCCTGATCTGATCAAAGGACCTCGCGGTAAGGAAGGCCGAAGGGGCGACGGCTACAGGTTTCCGACCACCCAGGGCAAGGCCCGCAGCGGT
>JAAYIZ010000105.1 GCA_012523215.1 Thermovirga sp. | reverse complement strand
CGACCACGATGACGCCGTACTTTTCGCAAAGTTCCACTATCTCCGGCAGTTTCGCGATGTCTCCGTCCATGGAGAAGACCCCGTCGGTGACGAGGAGGTGCTTGCCTGGGTTGCCCCTATGCTCCTCGAGTTGGGCCTCGAGGTCTTGGAGGTTGGAGTGCTCATACCGCACCACCCTGGCCTTGGTTAGGCGGCAGGCGTCGATAATGGAGGCGTGGTTCAATGAGTCGCTATAGATGGTGTCCTCCGCCGCCGGGACGAGGGTGGGTATGACGGCCAGGTTGGCGCAGAATCCCGACTGGAGGACGAGGGCCGCCTCGGCCCCTTTGAACTCGGCCAGGCGCCTCTCGAGCTCAACGTGGGGCGTCATGGTCCCGGCGATGGTCCTCACTGCCCCGGGCCCTACGCCCCACCGGTCGACATACTCCTTGACCCTGCCGACCACCCTGGGATCGTTGCAGAGCCCCAGGTAGTTGTTGGAGCAGAGGTTGAGGTAATCCTTGCCGGCGATGCCGACCCACGCCCCCTGGGGGCTGTCTATCGTCCGGATCGTCCCATAGAGGCCGTCGCGCTTCATGGCCTCCAGCTCTTCGGTGAGGAACTTCATGGGTACTGCCACGGCTATCACTCCCGCTTTCAGATTTGATTTTCGCCGCACCCAGTATGATTTTCCCCCCGCAGAGATGTCAACGAAGTATAGTTTACTAGGGGATTCCTATAATCCCGGTGCTGGATAATATAATATTTATAAAGTCCCCCGAGGGGAGTGGGGAGGTTTCCAGCTATGAATGACAGAATTCTTGAGGAACTGGCCGGAAGGATGAGCGGCGACGCCAGCGCACCCCATCACATAGCGGCGGTGCTGCGGGACGCCATCTACAGAGGAGTGCTCGAGGAGGGAGGGCCGCTTCACCAGGCCCGGATAGCCCAAAGCCTGGGCGTGAGCCCCATCCCGCTGAGGGAGGCGCTGAGGCTGCTCGAGACGGAGGGGCTCGTGGAGTTCCGAGGGTACCGAGGGGCCTTCGTCACGGAACTCTCCCTGGAGGAGGCCCGGGAACTCTACGAGATGGTCGCCGCCCTCGAGACCGGCCTGATGAGGATTGCCTTCCCCGGCATAACCCGCAAGATAATCCAGGATGCCGACGAAGTCCTGAGCCGGATGGAGAAGGAGGAGGACTGCATCCGCTGGCGCGACCAGAACTTCCTCTTCCACACCCTTTTCTACGAGCCGGCCGACCGGCCGCTTACCCTCGACATGGTGTCCCGGCTCAGGCAGAAGACGGACCGAACCATCAGGAACCACCTTGACTCGATGAGAAACGAATCGCAGCAGCAGCACCGCGGGATCCTGGCGGCGGTGACGGTCGGCGACCTCGAAGGATCCGTGGCCGCCTTGGCCCACCACTTGGCTTACACCTCCAGCGATCTCCAGTCCTGGATGAGGGCCGAACAGGCGGGGAAAAAGGGATAGGACCGGTGAAGGCCCCGCTCAAGGGGCGAAGTCGATCGTTTCGGGCCGGCGGAGCGCTTTATGCTTTAAGACGGGCACGTCCAGTTCACCGCCGAGCCTCCGGCACTGGTCGCGGAAAGCGGCCTTTATTCCTTCGTGGTAGACCACGGCATCGATGTCTCCCCTGATGCTCGAGGCGGCCGAGTGCAGTTTTTCGTAACCCTCTTCGGACGCGTAGTCCCCGGTGACGATCCACTGGTTGGGGAGGATGTGGGATATCCCAAAGGGAAAATCGCCCAGGGCCGCGTCGGAGAAGGAACTCTCGAAGTGGACGCCACCCACGCAGAGGATCTTGTAAAGGCGTTCAAAATTCGAAAAGGGTTTCACCAGGCTCTTCATCATCACCTCCACGGCGCGGGGATCCTGCCAGCTGACGGGAGTGCTTCCCACCTCGATGTCGAGCATGCGGACAGGAAACTCGCCCAGCAGTCGCGGGTCCTGTCCCTTGAAAGTCCCCGTCCAGTGGGTGGCCTCGGTCACCACGCTGAAGTCTTCGAGCCCCGCCCGGGCCCGCTCCTCTTCCAGGGCGTGGAGGATGTTCCTCATGTAACCCGGATCGGCGGGAGGAAAGACACCGGCGTTCACGTCGCCCACGGTGTGGACCGTCAGGACCCGGTCGGGAGCGTTGGCTCCCTCGTGCCAGTTCACCTCGGCAGCGACGTCAATGTCGCGAAAGTATTCCTTCAGGATGGGCAAATACCTTCGGAAGTCGTAACTGACAAGAGTCTCTTGGCGCATGAAGAAGAAACGGTCGCCCTGGTCATCGACATGCTCCAGGACGGGATACCCGTCGACGGTCACCCCGAGTTCCGCGGGATGGTACAGCTCCATTACCCTGTCGAAGGCCAACCTCGAGACGTGATCATAACCTTTGCCGACACAAAAGAATAAGAGGGCCTTTCTTTGCCCGGCGGGTAGATCCTCTTTCATTTTTTCGCCTCCCTTTGGAAGTACTGTTATTATAAAGGGCGTACCTGGACGAATAGCCGTGCCTGAAAGGAGATGTACCCCTTGCGATTTTGCATTGCGCCCGAGGTTTTCGAGAAGTGGCCGGAATACCGCCGGTACACCGTGGTCGGGAAGGGTCTGAACAATGCCGGGGACGACCCCGCCCTGCTCGCCCTGCTCAGGGAGGCCGAGGCGGGCGTCAGGGGCGACCCCGCCCTCGAGGACTACAAGGAATACCCCCTGATCGCGTCCTGGCGCTCCATCTTCAGGGAGATGGGGCTCAACCCCAACAAGTTCCCGCCGTCGATAGCCAACCTCATCAGGCGGACGCGCTCCGGCAAGGACCTGCCCTTCATAAACAGGATCGTGGCGATCATGAACATCATAAGCCTGAAGTACCGCATCCCCTGCGGCGGCGACGACCTGTCGGGGCTGGCGGGGGACCTCCGGCTGGGACCGGCGAGGGGCGATGAACCCTTCGCCCAGCTGGGCGACCCCGGGACGATGGAGAACCCCGACCCGGGGGAGATCATCCTCCATGACACGGTGAAGGGGACGGTCTTCTGCCGGGGGTGGTGCTGGAAGAACGGCGACCCCAGCAAGATCACGGCCCTGACCACTCACGTGGCGCTGCACCTGGACTTTCTGCCGCCCCTGGACGGGGTGACCCATAAAAAAGCGGTGGAGGAGATGGTCGGGCTCCTGGAAAGTCACTGCGGCGGTAGCGTGGTGGCCTGGCTGATCGAGCCCGGCAACCCCTGTTGCGGGCTCTGACCCACCTTTTCCCTTTGAATGGAAAAGGTTGAACCCAAACGGGTGAAGGGCTTAAACTCCTTCCCGGAAATAACGCTTTCTTGGTGAGGAGAGAGGTCTATGGATCGTCCATCCAGAGTCGTGGTAGCTCTGGGAGGGAACGCCCTCCAGGAGGTGGGCGCGCCGCCTACGGCCGAAGCGCAGCTAGAGGTCGTAAGGAAGACCGCCGAATTTCTGGCGGAGATAAGCAGCAAGGGCTACGAGATGGCCATCGTCCACGGCAACGGACCCCAGGTGGGGAGGATAGTCCTCTCCCAGGAGATAGCCTCCAGAGAAAACCCGCAGACCCCCGCCATGCCCTTCGACGTCTGCGGGGCCATGAGCCAGGGGTACATAGGCTATCACATCCAGCAGGCCCTGGGGGACGCCCTAAGGGATAGAAACCGCGACATACCTGTGGTCACCCTCGTAACCCAGGTCGTCGTCGACCCCGAGGACCCGGCCTTCAGCAACCCCACGAAGCCCATAGGTCCCTTTTATTCCCAGGAGGAGGCAAAGACGATCGCCGACGAAAGGGGCTTCACCATGAGGGAAGACGCGGGCCGCGGCTGGCGCAGGGTGGTCCCGTCGCCGGAGCCCAAGAGGATCGTGGAAAT
>JAAYIZ010000104.1 GCA_012523215.1 Thermovirga sp. | reverse complement strand
CTGAGGTCCCTGGCCGTGGCGCTCCTGGTGATCATGGTGGCGGCCATACCGATATCCACGGGAGGGTATGCCCCTGTCGGTATCGCGGACACCAGGCGGTTGCGCCTCGAGTGGGTCACGACCGACGAGCAGAGCGTCCTTTCGGCCTTGAGGAACAGCCTGAGTGAAATGAACCTGGCAAGGGAAAACCTCTACCAGGACTTTCCTGCCGAGGTGACGCCGTCGACCCCCATGCGGAAGCCCCAACCCACCAGGGAGGCGTCCCCTGTCGCGATGGAAGAAAACAGGGCTCCCGCCGCGGCCCTTGACGAGATCCTCTCACTCATCGAGATTGGCCAGAGGGCCCTGAGGGGTGAAGGAATAGTGCTCCAAAGTCCCGAATAATAGTTTATAATCCCAAGGTATGAGACACTCGAAACAGTGAAAGGGGTGCTGTTCACGTGAAACGGGTATGCTCCGCGGCTTTTGCCCTTATGCTCGTCCTTATGATGGCCGGTCCGACCTATTCGGCCGTTCAGCCGGTCGTCGTCGGTGTCGACGTCACCGGAAACCAGGAGGTCGTTTCCGATCACATCCTCGGTGTCATCGGTACCAAGGCCGGGGACCAGTTCAACCCCGAACAGGTCCAGCAGGACATCGACACAATTTACGGTCTCGGCTTCTTTTCCTTCGTCGACGTCAGTGTGATCGAGCAGTTCGGTGGTGTCTTCGTGGAGTACAAGGTCCAGGAGAACCCCATAGTCCGCGATATCAACTTCACCGGCAACACGGTCTTCACGGCCGATCAACTGATGGAGGTCGTCTTCACCCGTCCGGGATCGGTCTTCAACAGGACTTTCTTCCGGCACGACCTTCAGAGGATAGGCGAGAAGTACGAAAAGGCTGGCTACGCCTTCGTCCAGGTCCAGGATGTGGGTATCCAGGACGGGGTCATCGACGTGAGGATCCTGGAACCTAAGGTGGGCGATGTGATCATCCAGGGCAACAAGAAGACCAAGACTCATGTGATTGAGAGGGAATTCAACCTGAAGACCGGGGATCTTTTAAACGTCACAATTCTGCGTCATTCTATTAATAAATTGAAACAAAGAGACCTGTTTGAAGATGTAAGAATAGGGTTCGAGCCTACAGAAGAACCGGAAATAGTCAATCTGGTTCTTACTGTTGAAGAAGGCAAGACGGCCAGGGTTTCTTTTTCTATTGGGCATGGTTCCAGTTCCGGATGGACCGGCGGGGCGGCATACGAAGAATTCAACTACAAAGGCCTGGGCCACAAAGTCGGTGTTGGTTTTGAAACAGGTACGAGGGAACAGTACTTCCTTTTCTATGAAGAACCCTACATGGACGAGTTCCATCATCGATGGAGAGCAGGTGCATATAAGAGAGAATGGGAAGACCTCGAGGATGACAGTATTGATGGCAGATATAACCAGGATAAAATGGGGCTTTACTATGGCATTGGGAAGAAATTTCTGAAGAATCCCACTCTGAGTTGGTTTGCAATGCTTGAGGTCTACGAGGTTGAGTACTTTTTTCAAGAAGAACCGCTTGTGATACCTGATAAATTTCTCCCGGGTAGAAACGCTTCTGTTACTGTATCGTTAACTAGGAACCTTCTTGATCCCTACCTCAGCTATTCAAAGGGAGAGGTTCAAAGTCTCTCGGTTGAACAAGGCTTCTTCCAACCTGAGGACTCTGCTGTTGATACTATGACCTACACAAAATACTGGATTGAGGCCCGCTACTACTGGCCTCTTTATAACTTCTTCGATAATCTATTTGGACGGGAGATTGGAACTGAAGATAATCCAATAATATTTGCAGCCCGTGCCAGAATTGGGTACTCTTCTGGGGATTTACCATGGGCGGCTCAGTACTTCCTGGGTGGAGCTAACACATTAAGAGGTTATAAGGACGATTTTTTCAGCGGTAGTGAAATGGTTCTGGGTAATTTCGAGCTGAGAATCCCTATACAGGAGTCTATTTCTATTGTCGGTTTTTACGATATTGGGATGGCAAGTAATGATTCTGCTTTCTCCAGTATGAAAAGCGGCTATGGGTTTGGTATCCGGGTAAAGACTCCCATGGGTAATCTGAGAATTGATATTGCTGAAGGAGAAGATGAGACCCGGACTCATTTCGGCTTCGGGGAGATGTTCTAGCCAAGGAGAGGTCGCCTTGTGAGAATTCAACAGTACCTCTGTAGGGCCGCGGCCGGCTTCTTCGCCGTGGCCCTGCTTTTAACGGCACCGGCAGACGCTTCCGTGCAAGTGACGGGAGTGCCGGAATGGGTCCGCCCCACCATTTCGGGTCCGGTCGAGGCCGTGTGGGAGGAGGTCCTTCGGTCCAGGGATATCGACTCGGGGCTGAAGACTCTCCGAATCGTTGCGGAGAGGATTTTCCCCGGCGCCGGGATCGACAGTTTGGCGCTTTCTGGGGAGGATCTGCGTGTCGGCCTTTCCCTGGGAGCGCCGCCCCCGGGAGGCTGGAAGGTCAGTGTCGACCCCCCCGAACTGGCTCCTGAACTGGAAACCCTTTTCCGGGAAGATATGGGCGATATCGCCTCCCAACTTGAGGGGATGATCGCCCCCCTGCCGGTCGAGTCTCTCTCCTGGGCTGGACAGGCCTTTCAGCAGGAAACGATCAGGATGCTCACCGGGCGTGTTCCAGGCTGGTACCCCTCGATACTTTTCGTACGGGGCAAGGAGGGCGAAATCGAAGTCCTCGTCAGCTTCAGGGCGCTCTCGCCGGTGATAATCGCCTACTCCCCGAGGATCAGTTCCAGGACCCTCCCCAGGATCCTCCAGACCGAGATAACCGACAACGCGCTGGAGGCCCTCGCCCCCTTCATCGGCCTCCCCGGCGAGTGGGTTGACCGGCACAGGGGCCCCATCGAGGAGATGGTGGCGGGAACGCTTGAGACAAAGTGGGCCGCCCGCGAGGTCAGGGGCGAGGTGACCGTGGGCATCACTCCCGAGCGTATAGCCCCCGTCGATATAAGGGTGGAAAGCGACCGGTATACCCTCCAGGCCTGGGCCGCTGTCAGCTTGGGATCCGACGAGAGGCACCCCGAAATAGGAATCCACCTCGGGAGGATGGCATCGCTCGGGAAAAACTGGGACCTGGAACTGTACGGCGAGTGGGTGGCCACGACCAACGACCTGAGCGTGGAGAGCCGATGGGGAGCGAGGTGGCCGGCCTGGCCCGATGTATGGATAGGCGCCGAGATCGCCTACCCGGGGGAGGATATCTGGTACAGGGTGTGGTTCGAGGAGATCCTCCCGAGGGTTTATCTCTGGGGTAGATTCAACCATGACGGGGATGCTGTCGCCGGGATCGGCTGGCGTTTCGGCGGCTACCTGGCCTGGGAACTTTACTATGACAGCCGCGACGAGGACAGGATCTGCGTCAGGCTCGTCGGGAACCTGTGACGCCGCTTGATGAAAAAGAAAAGAGGTAGGAATATGGACCTGAACAAGGGTGTTACCATCGCCGAACTGGCGAAGGTTCTGGGTGGTCGCCCTTTCGGCGATGCCCACTTCGTGGTGAAGGGTGTCCAGGGACCCGGCGGGAAGGACCCTTCCAGGATCATTGTCTCCAGGGATACGCGAGCGGTTACGGCGACTCCGGGAGACATCGCCGTCGTCGTCCCCATGGGAGGGGCTCTCGACGGCCTGACCGGGGTCGAGGTGGCCGACACGGAAAAGGCCTTTGTCACGGTCCTGGATCTTTTCTCACCACCCGGGGTTTCTCGGGAGGGAGTGCACGGCACGGCCGTCGTCGCTCCGGGCGCGACCATCTCCCCCTTGGCCTATGTAGGCCCCCTTTGCGTTGTGGAGGCCGGTTGCGTGATAGGCGACAGGGTCGTTCTCGAGGCGCAGGTGTACCTGGGTCCTGACGTTTCGATCGGCCGGGGGAGTCGTATCGAGGCCGGCACGGCCCTGAGGGAGGGGACCATCGTCGGGGAAGACTGCCTCATCCACTCCGGGGCCGTCATTGGCTGCGACGGCTTCGGCTTCCTCCCCGATTTTGACGGCGGGCACGTGAAGATCCCGCAATTGGGGCGGGTCAGGTTAGGGGACAGGGTGGAACTCGGCGCCTGCGTGACCATCGACAGGGCGACCCTCGACGAAACCGTGATAGGGGACGGAACCGTCATCGACAACCACGTCCATATAGGCCACAACGCCCGGATTGGTAAAAACTGCATTCTTGTCGCGATGACGGGGATAGCGGGCAGCGCCGTTCTAGAAGATGGGGTCATTATGGCCGCCAGGAGCGGCGTCTCGGACCATGTCACCGTCGGGACGAGGGCCCAGGTGGCGGCCGACGCCGGCGCCACCAAGGACGTTCCCCCCGGCGCCACCGTTTCAGGATTCCCCGCCAGGGATCACCGCGAGCAGATGAAGATCCAGGCTATGCTGAGGAGATTGCCCGAGATGCGCGAAGAGATCAGGAGGCTGAAACAGGAAATCGCAGAACTGAGGGAAAGAGGCTGCCGATGACGGAGGCCTTCGGGCTCAAGGGTGAAGCCTCCTTCAAGGGAGTGGGGATCCACACCGGGGTGTCCTCGGAGGTCCTGGTGGCCCCCTCCGAGAAAAGGGGGCTGTTCTTCGCCTTCCCCGGCGGAATTTTTCCGGTCCAGTCCGCGGTGGCGGACGGAACCGCAAGGGGTACCACGCTGGTCTTCCCCGACGGCTCCAGGGTTATGACGGTGGAACACCTCCTCGCGGCTCTCGCGGGCCTCGGGGTCTGGAGCGCCCTGTTGTCCCCGTTGGGGCCTGAAATCCCCGCCCTGGACGGGAGCGCCCGTCCCTTCGTCGAAGCCCTCGCTCCCCTCCGGGAACCCGGGTGGGATGTCGCCCCCATCGCCGTGGCCAGGGAGATCGCCTTTGGCGATTCCCGGGGGGGGTTCATGGGCGTGATCCCTTCCGACCGTTTTGAAATAACCTGCTCCATAAGGTACGATTCTCCAGCCATTGGAGCCCAGGTCTACGAAGGGGTCGTCACCAGGGATGTCTTCGCCGGGGGCATCGCCCCTGCCAGGACCTTCGTCCTGGATTCGGAGATCGCGGGGATCAGGGACCGTGGGCTCGGCCGAGGCGGCACGGCGGACAATGTCCTCGTGATAGGCGACGGTGATCCTCACCCAACATCGACATACCGGGTGCCCGAGGAGCCGGTCCGCCACAAAGTGCTGGACCTCGTCGGGGACCTGGCCACCCTCGGGAGACCGCTCAAGGGACGGGTTATCGCCCACAGGGCGGGCCACCGGATGCACCTCGATCTGGTCCGCCGCATCCGCAGGGGCCTGCTTTTATTCTGAACGGGAAAGGAGAACGGCCATGCT
>JAAYIZ010000103.1 GCA_012523215.1 Thermovirga sp. | reverse complement strand
GAGGAGGGGGTCCTCAGTACATACTCCACCCCACCTTCGGCTACCTGCTGGGTTTCATCGCCGGCGCCTGGATCATAGGTTCCATATCGGAAAAGTCAAATAGGCCCTCCTTCACCCTTTACCTGTCAGCATGCCTTCTCGGGACGGCGGTGATATATGCCGCGGGAGCCTTCGTCCTTTACCTGAACCTTAACTTTCTTGCCGGCAAAGAAGCGACCCTCGGACAGGTGCTCGAGTTAGGGGTGATACCCTTCATGGCCGGCGATATCCTCAAGATGCTGGGCACCGCAGCCCTGGCCTCTCGGGTCGGTGCAAGGCTGAGGCAGGTAACAAAGGGCCCAGGGGGGACCTAAGGAAAAGCCTCCCAAGGGTGGTAGCGCCTTCCCTAGGCGTTACAATGGGAGGGGTCAGTGCAACCTCAGACCATCTCTCGGGAGGGACCGCAGTGGGCCAGGACAGCACCATGGCAAAACACAAGATACTCATCCTCATGTTAGTTCTCTACGCCGTGTGGGGTTCCGTTTTTCTTGCCAACCGGTTTTCCCTTGAAAGTTTTCCACCCTTTATGCTCAACGCCGTCAGGTTCCTGTCCGCCGGCGTTTTTCTGTATGTCCTCCTCCGGTCGAGGGGGAATGAAGGCTTGGGGCTTCGAGGATGGCTCGACTCCTTCATCGTGGGGGCGATGCTTTTCATAGGAGGCGCGGGGCTTCTCTGCGTGGGACAGCAATGGGTCGCGTCGGGACTTTCGGCGACGTTGCTGGCCAGCACGCCCCTGTGGACAGTGCTCTTCGCGGGGATCTGGGAAAAGATGCCAACCCCGATGGAGTGGATTGGCCTCGGAATAGGCATTGTCGGCGTGGCCCTTCTCAACTTTGACAAGGGCATCAGCGGCAATCCCCTGGGTGCGGTGATCATTCTGGCCGCCTCGGTCATATGGTCCCTGGGTTCGGTCCTCAATAACCGCTTCAAAAGCCTGGACAAACCCATTGCATCGGCCACGGAAATGATAGCGGGCGGGGTTCTGCTGCTCGGCGTTTCCATCCTGACCGGGGAGAAAATCTCCTGGCCCCTGACGGCGAGGGCATCGATGGGCATGTTCCACCTGGTGGTCTTTTCCTCGATCATAGGTTTCACCCTCTACCGTTTCATGCTCAGGACGGTGAGACCAGCCCTGGCGACGAGTTACACCCTGATCAACCCCATCACGGCCACGGTGTTGGGAGCCCTTTTCGCAGGGGAGTGCGTGTCGCTCATATCGGTGGCCGCCATGGCGGTGGTCCTTTCGGGGGTGGCGCTGGTCTTCCGGGCCAGGACTATCTGAGAAAGGAGCAAGTGGCATGAGTCTTAACCTGGTTGCTGAAAGTCTTTCCGCGGGGAACCTGGTCGTTCTCTCGGGAGCAGGTATGAGCACCGCTTCGGGGCTTCCCGATTTCAGGGGCGCCGACGGTTTGTGGAGGCAGAAAGACCCGCGCCTCCTCGCATCGGTATCCGCCATGGAGAACAGTCGTGCCGAATTCGTGGAATTCTACCGGCACAGGATAAGGATGCTGCAGGGCGTCGAGCCCAACAGGGGGCACCATGTGCTGGCGGGTTGGGAATCCGGGGAGCTCCTGGAAGGCATTATCACCCAGAACGTCGACGGGCTGCACCAGGCGGCGGGCTCCGGGAAGGTCCATGAATTACACGGAAACCTGAGAAAAGTCGGTTGCAGCCGTTGCCGAGCTTCCTTCGACAGCGAACTCTTCCTCGAGCGGGACGACTGTCCCGACTGCGGGGGACCGCTGAGGCCCGGCGTGGTCCTCTTCGGGGAGATGCTTCCCGGGGGACCCATGGAAGCCGCCGAAGACCTGGCGGGGACGGCCTCATCCTTCCTGGTCCTTGGTTCCTCGCTGGAGGTTTCGCCCGCCAACGCCTACCCCATGTTGGCAAAAAGGGCGGGGTCGAAGCTCTTTATCATCAACAAGACACCCACGCGGCTGGATCCCATGGCCGATGCGGTCATCCGCGGCGATATAGTGGCGACCCTGGAGGAGATAGGCAAAATCCTAAATCAAGGATCGTGAGCCGCGAACCAAAGGGCGAAAAACGTAAAGGATCAACGGTGAAGGGTATCTCGGCGATACAAGATCTGGCTTTTCCGATTTACGACCAACGATTCCCGGTTCACGGTCCTTACTCCAGCCACCGTTCCAGGTTCTGGAGGTAGAGCCTCCTCAGGTGCGATGAGACCGGTCCCGGCTTGCCGTTTCCAATGGCGGTCCTACCCACCCTGATGACGGGGAGGATCTCCTTAACGCTGCCGGTGATGAAGAACTCCTCGCAGTGGCTCAGTTCATCCGTCAAGGGGCATCTTTCCTCAACGGGGAGACCCGCTTCCCCGGCGATCTCAAGGATCATGCTCCTCATGGTTCCGGGAAGGACCCTGCCCTCGGGGGCGGTCACGATCTTATCATCGAGGAGCATGAAGGCGTTGCTATGGGACGATTCGGTAATTTCCCCTTCGGGGCAGTAAAGGACCTCCATCGCCTCGGGGTCCTCGGCGAGGGGAAGGTAGCTTCCCAGGTAGTTCACGCTCTTGACGCACGTCAGGGGCCTCGACGAGTCGATGGGGTGCAGAGCCACGCCATTCCGATAATCTTCTTCCGGAAAAGGAGAGAGGGGTTCAAAGATCACAAACAAACGGGGCCTGGTAAAGCCACGATCGGGGTCCAGGGTATCGCCGCCCGTGATGTAGGGTCGAACACTCGCCTCGCCCCCGACAAGACCAAGACCTTCCCGAATTATCCCTTCCATCTCCCCGGGAGACAGGAGCATGGCTATCCTGGACCCGGCTGCGGAGGCGGCCAGCCTTTCCAGGTGAGGCGTGAGGGCCATGGGCCTCCCATCGTAGGTCCTGATGGTCTCGAAGACCGCGACGCCCCTCTGGAAGGCGAAGTCAGAAAGGGGCAGCGAGGCTTCGCTTAATTGCTTGAAAACACCGTCGGCATAGCAGATGGTCATGAAAGGAGACCCCCCGGAGTTTTGTCTTTTGATACGGGGAACAGTATACTCCATCCGGTCGGGTTCCAAGGACGATAAGAAGTGTATAATTTCCATGAAAACGATCGACATTCCTTCAAAGGAGGCGGAGTGCGAAGCGATGACCCCAGAAATACTCGCTATCAACCCCGGCTCGACGAGCACAAAGATTGCCTGGTTCTCGGGTGGCGAACGCCGATGGCAGGAGACGGTAAATCATGATCCCGAGGTGATATCCTCCTTCGCGAAGGTGGCCGACCAGTACGAATTCAGGATGAGAACCATCGAGGAAGCCTCCAGGGCTAACGGGAGCGATCTCGACTCCCTCGATGCGGTGGTCGGAAGAGGTGGGCTTCTCGAACCCATCCCAGGCGGGACCTACAGGGTCGATGAGGACGTCATCAGCGACCTTTGGCGAGGCAAGCCCTGGGAACACGCTTCAAACTTGGGCGGGATCATCGCCGAGGCCATCGCGGGACCCAGGGGGATTCCCGCTTTCATCGTGGACCCCGTCGCCGTGGATGAACTTGACGATATCTCGCGGCTTACGGGGCTGCCGGAGTTGCCCAAGAGGTCCCTCGGGCACGCCCTGAACATAAAAGCGGCTGTCAGGATGGCCGCCGAGGAACTCGAGAAACCTTGGGAGGAGCTCGACTGCCTGGTCGCCCACCTGGGGGGAGGGATAACCATATGCGCCCACCGCCAGGGAAGGATGGTGGACCTCAACAATGCCAACGAGTTCGGTCCCTTCTCCCCCGAGAGGGCGGGGGGCCTCCCCGCGGGGGACCTGGCCCGCCTCTGCTACAGCGGTGAGTACACTATGACCAGCCTAAGAAGACGGCTAGTGGGCGAGGGCGGACTGAAGGCCTACCTCGGCACGAGCGACATGAGGGAGGTTGACTCCAGGGTCGAAGCGGGAGATGAAAAGGCTGGCCTGGTCTTCAGGGCCATGGCACTCCAGGTGGCGAAGGAGATAACCTCTTTCGCGGCGACCCTTTCCGGGAAGGTCGACGCCGTGATCCTGACCGGGGGCATCGCCCGCGACGTGCACTTCATCGAGCTCGTCACCTCCAGCGTCCAATGGATCGCCCCGGTGCTGGTCTACCCGGGTGAGGACGAGATGAGGGCTCTCGCCCAGGGGGCCCTGAGGGTCCTCTCGGGTGAGGAAGAAGCCCTGGTCTACAGAGACAACCTGTCGAGGAGGGCATGAGGAAATGTCGTTCGAAACGCTCGATTTTCTGATTGAACAAAGCCGGTCCGGCAAGGCCATGGTCCTCGCGGTGGTCGCGCCCCACGGCGAGGACATCCTGGAAGCCGTGGAAGAAGCCAAAAGGAAGGGCGTCGCTTCGCCAACCCTCTACGGGGACAGGGCGAAGATTGAAAAGGTTGCCTCGGAGTTCTCAATCGACCTTTCCTCCTGCCTCATCGTGCAGGAACCCGACGAGGAGAAGGCCGCCGAATTAGCCGTGAAGGCCGTTTCCTCGGGAGAGGCGGACCTGCTGATGAAGGGCAATATCAAGACGGCCACGTTGCTGAAAGCCGTCCTGAACAAGGAGTGGGGCCTCCGTTCCGGTTCCCTTCTCTCCCATG
>JAAYIZ010000102.1 GCA_012523215.1 Thermovirga sp. | reverse complement strand
GGTACGCCCTGGCATTCTTCGAAAAGACCATCCTTCCCAGCCCCTGGCCCTGAAATCTTCCCCTGTTTTTTCAGTCCGCTATGCCGTATTGCTTCAGCAACTCCTGGAATCGATCCTCGATCTCCTCAGGGGTTCTTTCCTTCGGCCTGGATGGGGTTGAGACCGGAGGTTTGACGTCGGCTGGGGCCGAGGGCGGGATAAAGGGCAATGCCGGGGGTCCCTCGTAGGTTGGTAGCTCCTCCACGGGTAAAGCGGCCGTCATGTCCGGAACAGAAATACTATAGAGCCTTGCCAGTCGGGCCGGGATGCCGAGGGCTTCCTCGTCCCTGGGCGAGAGCAACATCCTTGGTTCGTTAGGGTCGGACTCGGCCATCATCCATGAGCCGCCATGAAGAGGGCAGGTCGAAAGGGGAGCCTGGCCGGAAGGAAGAAGGATTACCGTCGAGGGGCAACTTCCAGCAGAGAGGAACCCGGTATCCTTGCAGATGGTCACGGCATCCGCCTTTACCCTGTCGGATATCTCGAAGGCCTCCCTGAGAGTGAGGTGTTTTACCGCCTTGCTGACAAAGGACTGCCAGACGGGAGCTGCGATTACACCCCCCGTAGCGGTTTTACCCAGCGACTTGTTATCATCGTTGCCCGCATACACCACCACCACGAGGCCTGGCAGCCCCCCGGCGAACCAGGCGTCGGTATATTCATTCGTCGTGCCCGTCTTACCGAAGACCTCGTAGCCAGGCAGCCTGGCCCTGGTGCCCGTACCCGAACGTACGACCTCCATCAGGACAGAGCGCATTGAAAGGGCGATCTCCTCGGGGATGGCCTGGGCCAGATCAGGTCCGTACTGCTCCAGTACCTCGCCGGCCCCGGTGTTCACTCGTCTTATGGCGTAGGGTTTTATCCTCGAACCCCCGTTGGCAAAGACACTATAAGCTGAAGCCATCTCCAGGGGGGTGACATTGGCGGAACCCAGCGACAGGGAGAGGTCGTTGGGGATATGGGACGAGGTGAAGCCGAATCGGCGAGCCAGATCGATGATGTCCGGTATGCCCGTGATGTGGGCGACCCTGACGGCCGATGTATTGTAGGAGTGGACCAGGGCCTGGAGCAGGGTCACCTCTCCCTTGAATTCCCTTGTGTAGTTCCCGGGCTCCCAAATATTCCTTTCTCCCCGTTCATCAATACCGTTATCGTAGGAGACAGGGGCATCAAGGATATGGTCAACCGGTCTCAGTCCCTTCAGGAGTGCGGCCGTGTATACGAAGGGTTTGAAGGACGATCCGGGCTGTCGGAAGGCCTGGGTCGCCCGGTTGAACTTGGACTGCTCAAAATCCTTCCCCCCGACCATGGCCAGGATCTCCCCCGTGCCGGGGTCGATGGCCACGATGGCGCCTTCACTCTTCAGCCCCTTGATTGCTTCCTCGGCTGCGTATTGCACGTCAAGGTCAAGGGTCGTGTGGATTCTTAACCCCCCTCTATAGACCATGTCGCTGCCATAAGTGGGAAGAAGTTGTTCGAAAAGGATATGAGATATGAAGTAGGGCGCTTCGTCGAACATTATCGCGGGTTTCTTGAGGGTCTGGAAATCCAGCTCTATCTTCTGGGCAGCCTGGGCCTGCTCCGGGGTTATCATGCCCTCGTGGACCATCCGGCCGAGGACGTAGGCTTGCCTCTCCGATGCCCTTTCAGGGTGCCGCAGGGGTGTGTAGTACTCTGGGCCTTTGACTATCCCCGCGAGAAGAGCCGCCTCGGAGAGGTCGAGCTCCGAGGGTTCCCTGTTGAAGTACAACAGCGAGGCTGAATGGATCCCCCAGGCGCCGTGGCCGAAGTAAATCATATTGAGGTACATTTCAAGGATCTGCTCCTTGGAGTAGATCTTCTCCAGACGGATCGATAATATAGCTTCCTTTATTTTCCTTTGGAGGGTTTTTTCCTTGGTGAGGAAAAGGTTCCAGGCAAGTTGCTGGGTTATGGTGCTCGCGCCCTGGAGGGTTTTCCCGCTCCTGAAGTTAACCCAGAAGGCCCTGACGATCCCTGTGAAGTCGAGCCCCCTGTGACTATAAAAGTTGCTGTCTTCAGCAGCTATGGATGCCTCCTGCATTACGAGGGGGATCTGGGAGAGCGGTACCCAGGTCCTGTTTTCGTGAAAAAGCCTGGTGATGATCTTTTCGTTGCGGTCGTAAACGATGGTGGACAGGTCCGGTTCATAATTGGCCATTTCCTCCAGGGATGGGAGAGTTGAAGCCGCGTCCCTGATCACCAGGACGCCCACGACCGAGACCACGGCAAAGAAAAGAACTCCCGAAAAGACAAGGATCAGGGCAATTTTTCCGAAAAGACCGGTCTCCCTGGGGGCTGGCCTTCTCCTCGATGTCCTCGGGGATTTATCGGTCTTCGGAGTCTTTTGGGGTTGTTTTTTCTTGAAAAAGTTGAAAATATCGCTCTTCATGCCGCCTCCTCTTTCCGCTGTGAGGTCCCAAGCGAACAACGGGCCATTGAAGGATATCAAAAAAAGTGTATTTTACGAAGGAGTGATTTCCCAAATGCTTGCGTTAACCTCCGATGCATGGTATATTTTTCGCCGTCGCCCATGAAGGCGGCGGTACCTTGAAAAAAGAATACAGCGTACGGGAATACATGGGAGAACGACCTCGCAGATTTTTTTTTGAGAGTTTGATCCTGGCTCAGGACGAACGCTGGCGGCGTGCCTGACACATGCAAGTCGTACGGTTCATGTATCTTGCAAGCTTGCTTGCTGGTACATGGATAGTGGCGGACGGGTGAGTAACGCGTGAATATCTATCCATTGGAGGGGGACAACCCGTCGAAAGGCGGGCTAATACCGCGTAGGCCATTTTTTATTGGTGAAAGGTCACGTTTTGTGGCTGCCGATGGATGAGTTTGCGTCCTATCAGCTTGTTGGTGGGGTAAGGGCCTACCAAGGCTAAGACGGGTAGCCGGTCTGAGAGGATGGCCGGTCACACTGGAACTGAGATACGGTCCAGACTCCTACGGGAGGCAGCAGTGGGGAATCTTGGGCAATGGGGGGAACCCTGACCCAGCGACGCCGCGTGAGGGATGAATGTTTTCGGATTGTAAACCTCTGTTGTACGGGAAGAAGAGCGTGACGGTACCGTACGAGTAAGCCCCGGCAAACTACGTGCCAGCAGCCGCGG
>JAAYIZ010000101.1 GCA_012523215.1 Thermovirga sp. | reverse complement strand
GGAAGAAGCGGGCGGCGAACTCGTTCTGCCCCAGCACTTTGAAGGAAAGGGCCGTGAGCCAGTAGTGGAGGACCGGCTTTTCGAAGTAGGCCACGTAGTTGAGGCGGGGCGTGATAAAGTCCCCGCTCTCCAGCATTTCCCGGGGAATCTCCGAGTATCGACCCTCGTCGGGATCGAGCAGGCCATGGCTTCCGAGGGCCACGAGGTACAGGACCGTTGTGAGGACAAGAAGGAACAGCATATTTTTTCTATGAGAAGAAAACAAGGAATCCTGCCTCCAGAAAGTGAGGATCTCTCGCGCCGGGGCGCAAAGAACGCGAACATGGATTATTATAACGGCATAGCCCTATGAATTACCAACCGCGGGAGGTGCTCTGCCATGGACCGGCTCGGTATGCTCATGATCCTGGGCTCCGCACTTTTCAACGCCACGGCCAGCAGCATTATGAAGATCGGCTTCGGACACCAGCAGGACCTGCTCGAGAGGGGGTTCGCGGCGGCTGTACTTCGCATAGCCGGCAACCCCTGGGCCGTGACGGGGGTGGTTTGCTTCGGTATATCCTTCATGTTCATGAGCGCGGCCTTGACCAGGGTGGACCTGTCTGTAGCCTACCCGGTCATGTCGGGGCTGGTCTTCATCCTCGTCCTGGGCGTTTCCTCGATCTTCTTCGCCGAGCAGGTCACCCTTGCGAGGCTCCTGGGCGTCTTCCTGATACTGTCGGGCGTGCTGGTGATAAGCAGGTAAGGAGCAGCTAAAGGCTGAACGCTAATCACCACTGGTGAGCCAGTTTTCTTTTCCCGACTTACAATTTCCGACTCACGATCCACGTCTTTTTTCGACCTATCTCAGGATCCTGGAGGGGATATTCATGAAAGTTTGCATCATCGGGACCGGGTACGTCGGTCTTGTCACGGGGGCCTGCCTCGCCGAGAACGGCAACGACGTATGGTGCGTCGACGTCGACCATGCCAAGATAGCGGGTCTGAAAGAGGGCAGGGTCTCCATCTACGAGCCCGGTCTCGAGGACATGGTCAGAAGAAACCTCTCCGAGAGGCGCCTCCGCTTCACGACGGATCTGAAGGAGGGATTGGACCCGAGCCTCTTCATCTTCATCGCCGTGGGCACGCCTGCCATGGACGACGGCTCCGCCGACCTCACCTCCGTCTTCGAGGCGGCGTCCCGCATCGGAAGGCTCATGGACAGCCCCAAGATCGTCGTCGCCAAGTCCACCATCCCCGTAGGTACCACGGCAGAGATCACGAAGATCATCGCCGAAAGGCTCGCCGGGCGGAAAAGGCAGGACATCGAGTTCGACGTGGCCTTCTGCCCCGAGTTCCTCAAGGAGGGGGCCGCCGTGGAGGACTGCCTCCGCCCCGACAGGATCATCATCGGGACCGATAACGACGCTACCGACAGGCTGCTCAGGGAGCTCTTCGCCCCCTTCGTCATGAAGGAGGACCGCTTCTACACCATGTCCATCCCGTCGGCTGAAATGACCAAGTACGCCTCCAACGCCATGCTCGCTACGAGGATCAGTTTCATGAACGAACTCTCACGCCTCTGCGAAAGGGTAGGGGCCGACGTGGGACAGGTCCGGGTGGGCATGGGCACCGACACCCGGATTGGCTCCTCCTTCCTTTACGCCGGCCTCGGCTATGGCGGCTCCTGTTTCCCCAAGGACGTCCAGGCCCTCATCCAGTGCGCCTCCTCCAAGGG
>JAAYIZ010000100.1 GCA_012523215.1 Thermovirga sp. | reverse complement strand
GGAGAACTTGCATACCTTCAGAGAGTCCGCCACGGCCATCAGGTCCTGGAAGCGGGCGGTCATTATCCCCTTGCCTTCGTCGGCCTTCCTGTCCTGGACCGTTTCATAGCCGAATTCCGGGAAGGTTGCCGACCTCTCCCAGGGGTAGGTGAAACTCGAAAGGTGGCAGGCCCCCCTTGGCGAAAGGGCGTAGCCCGACGCCAGGCCCTTAAAGCACCTGGGGTCATGGGCCGGGAGTTCCAGGCCCTTCGAATGAATAGCGTAGGCCTCGGCGCCCTCGCCAAATTTTTCGGCGGCCTTTCTGCTCCCCATCCCGAGGACGGCCCCGATACCCTCGCTCCTGCCGATCTTGTGTACCAGGTCCAGCAAGACGCCGGCATCACCCCAGGGAATCTCCATGCCGGCCTCTTCCCTGGAGAGGATGCCCTTTTCGAAGACTTCCATGGCGAAGGCTATGGTGCCTCCCGTCGATATGGTATCCAGGCCGTAGCGGTTGCAGAGTTCATTGGCCTTAGTGAGGCTCTCCAGGTCATCCACGAGGCAAGCGCTGCCTAGCATTGCCAGGGATTCGTACTCCGGGCCTCCCATCTTCAATCCGTCAAGGGTTACCTCTCTCCCGCAACGGATAGGGCACGCGATGCAGCCGTAATCCCCGGTGAGCAGTTCTTTCGCCATCTCCTGACCCGATATGGCCTTGGCGCCTTCGGGCCAGGAACCCTGCTTCCAGTTCCTGATGGGGAGGTCGCCGAACTTCTCCGCGTTCTCCATTCCGCCGGCGGTCCCGTAAAGTCTCAGGCCGGAACCCTTTTCCTTCATCCTGCTGTTCGATTCGATGATCAGTTCGTTGAGTGCCTTGCGGTCAGCTATTGTCGGGAGTCGGGTTCCCTTGGCGACGATCGCTTTCAGGTTTTTAGACCCCATTACCGCCCCGAGGCCTCCCCTCCCGGCGGCGCGGGCATGAACGCCGTCGTGGAGGATCCCGGCGAGGAAAACGCATTTTTCTCCCGCGGGACCGATGCAGGATACGCCTATTCCCCAGGGCATCTCCCTGGAGAGGGTCTCCTCCGTCTCGAAGGTGTCCTTGCCCCAGAGGTGGCCGCCGTCATAAAAGGAGATCTCGTCATCCTTGACGACCAACACCACGGGACTCGGGGATCGGCCGGTTATCACCAGACCGTCGAAGCCCGCTCTTTTCAGGTGGAAGCCGAAGCTTCCCCCGCAGTCCGCCTCGCCGAATCCTCCCGTGAGAGGGGACCTGGCGAGTATCTGGTGCCTTCCCGAGGTGGGGATGCCGGTACCCATGAAGGGGCCGGTCATGTAGATCAGGGGGCTTCCCGGATCCAGCGGGTCCACGGTGGGAAGACCATACTTCACGAGCAGGTAGGTCCCGATTCCAGATCCACCGATGTATTTCCTCGCAAGATCCTCGTCGAATTCTATACTATCGACCTTCCTGGAAGCCAGGTTCACCAGTGCTATGACACCATGATATCCGAACAATGGGATCACTCCTTGATCTCCGTGAGATTTCCTTCCCACAGGGACCTCACAAGGGCCAGGCCTTCTTCGGCGCTCATCGGCCTTGGGTTGTTGACGCGATAATACTTGGTTACCATGTCCGAGGCAAAGCGTTCCACGTCCTTCTCGGGAACGCCCAGTTCCTTCAGGCTCGCGGGTATACCCACATCGGTCACGAGCTTCTTGAAGCGCTCGGCGACCTTCCGCCCCACCTCTTTGGGGCTCCCCGAGGCGTCCAACCCCGTGAGAGGGGCCATTTTCACGAGGATCGGCGCAATATTGTCGAGGTTGAACATGAAGGTATAAGGCAGCACCATGCCGCACCCAAGTCCGTGGGGTACGCCGGAATCTATGGTGAGGATGTAGGACATGCTGTGGGCGTAGAGGCCTCCGCCCTGGGTGTAGGACATCATTCCGAAAAGGGAGGCGAAGGACATGTGATAGCGAGCTTCAAGATCATTGCCGTCGGCCACGGCCCTCTCGAGGTACTTGAAGACGTACTCCACGCACTTCAGGGTGAACATCTCCGTGAGAGGGTTTGTCTTCCCGATCATCCCCTCCACGCCGTGGGAGAGAGCGTCGAGACCGGTACAGGCCGTTACCTTGGGCGGCATGGTGACCGTGAGCAGGGGGTCCACCAGGGCGACGGTCCCGAAGACCAGCGGGTTCCCTATGAAAAGTT
>JAAYIZ010000099.1 GCA_012523215.1 Thermovirga sp. | reverse complement strand
TGTCGGAAACGATAATAGGCGGCGCAGCTTCCTTCCGTCGAGACCATGCAGGGACCGATGGGGTGCGCGGGGGTGCATGCTCTTCCAAAGAGCGCGCAGGTGGGAGGATCGATCAATCCTCTGAGTACCTCACCGCACATGCAGCCTGCCGGGGGAGGGGCTTCTTTTATGGTCAAGCCCAGCCTTTCGAGGGCGTCGAAGCGAGCGAACTCTTCCCTAAGAGAATAACCCGAGGAGGGTATTATACCCAGGCCTCTCCAGGGTGCGTCATCCAGGGCAAATACTTTATCCATAACGTTCCTGGCTGTCGCATTACCCTGGGGTCTTACCGCCCGGCTGTAAAGAGATGCAACCCTCGGTCTTTTTTCGCGGATTTGCCGCGCCACCTCGACGAGGGCCGCCATTATTTCCTCCGCTTCGAAACCCGCCACAGCGCAGGCAATGCCGTACTGTTCGGGCAGAAAACGATAGGGCTCAAGTCCCGTTATGACACTGACGTGGCCGGGAAGTAGAAACGCCTCGAGTTTTACTTCGGGGTCGGAGGCCAGCGTCTCCAGGGCCGGCGGCACTGATTTATGCAGGTCGAGGATCATGAAATTGTCCAAGTCTTCCCGGCAGGCGTCGAGAACCACCGAGGCCGTGGCCGGGGCGGTCGTCTCGAACCCGACCGCTAGGAAAACCACGGTACGGGTCCTGTCGTCCATGGCCAGCGAAAGGGCCTGGTCAGCCGATGTGACTACCCTCACGTCAGCGCCGCGGGTTCTCTCTTCGGCCAGGGTCGTCTCGGTTCCCGGAACCCTAAGCATGTCTCCGTAGGTCGCCACGGTGGTATTAGCACGCCCCGCCAAGGACAGGGCGGCGTCGATCTCTCCCTGGGACGTGACGCACACCGGGCATCCGGGTCCAGACACGAGGGCGACGTTGGGCGGAAACAAAGCTCTCAACCCCTGCCGAAAAATTGACACGGTATGGGTGCCGCAGACCTCCATCACTTTGATCGGCCTATCGGTCAGCTCACCCAGTGCTTTTGAAAGAAGTTCCATGCGCTTTCTGGGATCCTTCGGTCTAGGGGCCTGCAAGTTCCCGGATCTCCTCCCAAAGTTTTTCAAGTTCTTCGCTTTCCTCCGCGAAAAGCTTCTCGATCGCGAAACCTGCGTGAACAAGCACCATATCACCCTCCCCGATATCGGGGACAAGGTCGGTCCTTATCTCGACTTCCACCGAACCCGCCAGGGCCAAGGCCCTGTTTGGACTTTTTAAAGCGATTATCCTGTGCGGGATAGCCAGGCACATCGTCATCGCGCTCCTCATCCTGAGGTATTGTTCCCTACGGGGATCGTTTAAGTTTATCATTGAACTTGTCCGTACGCGCCCGAAAGGTTAGCCTAGCATCAAGGGGGTAAAGCATGGAACAGATAGGGGTCGGCATCCTCCAACTCGAGGTGATCCGAGAAGATGCGTCCAGGAACGCGAGGTATGTGCTGGAGCAGATCAGGAGCGGTGCCCGGTCCGGGTGTGAAGTGTTGGTCCTGCCGGAACTTTGGAACGTGGCCTACCCCCTGGTCGGACCCCAGGTGCTCATCACCGAAGACAGTCCCCTGGTGGAGTCCATCGCCAAAGCGGCCTGCCTAAATGAGACTTGGATAATTGCCGGAAGTATGGCACTATCGACGGAAAGAGGGCCCCGGAACAGGTGTCTTGTCTTCTCTCCCGAGGGAGAGATTTCCTGTCGCTACGACAAGATCCACCTCTACCCCGGTCTCGATGAACCCAAAATCCTCTCACCAGGTTTTTCGCCCGGTTATTTTTACATGGGCGGACTCCCCTGCGGCATCTTGATAAGCTTCGACGTGGAGTTCCCCGAATTGCCGCGGAGCCTTTCATCAAAAGGAGCAAAGATCCTATTCATACCGGGGGCTTGGAAAGCCGAGTACACACGTCTCTGGAGGGCCCTTCTCATTTCCAGGGCCATAGAAAACCAGGTCTTCGTAGTCGGCGTCAACCGGTGCGATCGGGGTAAAAACTCCACCTTCGGCGGCCAGAGCCTTGTGATCGATCCCTTTGGAGACATAATTCTTCACCTCGATGACACGCCTCGATTCGAGAGAGTGGTTCTCGATCTGTCCAGGGTTGAATCCGCCAGGAGCGAGCACAAGGTGGCCTCTTCAATGAGGCCCGAGATCTACCGACGGTGGCGGTAACCCCGTCGCTCTGCAGCTTTCCCATTGACTGGCTTGTTGCTTGTTGTATAATGCGCTGCAACTACCGGGCTTGGAGGTTTTAAACACATCGCGTCGGCGATTGCCAAAAAAAACGGTCGGCTTTATAATTCCATCAGGTTTATCAAGTAAAGTGGAGGAGGTGTCTGCGCGTAAAGGGCGATAAGAGTGTTTCATGGCGAAGTGAGTGTTGTAGTGGTTCAAGCATAGTTTCAAGAGGAGGGATAGCATGAGCAACGAGACGCAACGTGAACAGTGGGGTACCCGGTGGGGCTACATTCTTGCCTGCGCTGGTTCGGCCGTAGGGTTGGGAAACATCTGGCGTTTCCCTTACATTACGGGCCTGCACGGGGGAGCGGCCTTTGTGCTGATCTACGTGGCTCTTGTATTTGTCATCGGCTTCTCCGTTATGCTCGCTGAAATGGCCATCGGCCGCAACGCGCAACTCAACGCAGTCGGGTCCTTCCAGAAAATCAAGGGCGGGATGTGGCCCATCGTCGGTTGGATGGGGGTCGTCGCCGGTTTCGTCATTCTCTCATACTACGGGGTCATCGGCGGCTGGACGATGGCCTATGTGCTCAAGTCCTTCACGGGG
>JAAYIZ010000098.1 GCA_012523215.1 Thermovirga sp. | reverse complement strand
GTGGACTTTCTTGCCCAGAACATCCCCAGCAACATCCGCGAGCTGGAGGGTTCCCTGAACAGTGTCATGTTCTTCGCAGAATTGAATAATGAATCCGTCACCGTGGAGAACGCATCGCGATGGCTCAAGGACCTCATAAGGAGATCTTCCCGGGGGCAGGTGACCATTGACCTTATTCAGCAGGTGACCGCCGAGTCCTTCGGCATCCCCGTCTCCTCCCTCTCGGGAAACAAGAGGACTTCGGAGATAGCCCTCGCCCGCCAGGTGGCCATGTACCTCAGCAGGGAGTTGACGGGCACCACGCTCCAGCAAATAGGCTACGCCTTCAACCGGAAGGACCACACCACCGTGATCCACGCCTGCAGGAAGATAGAAGAGTTCATCAGAAAGGATCCAAACATGAAGGGCATGGTGGATAACCTCAGGGAAAAGTTGTGAATCCGATGTGTTCCTGGGAAGGTACTCCACAATATCTTTCCCGTTCCCGGCAAGAATAGCTGTTTTGTGGAAAAGGCTCCACAATTTCCAGGGGAGATACCCACAGGAAAAAGCTAAGGGGTGCATGGTTTTTACGGGTTATCCCCATGAATCACATCCTTACTACTAGACCTACTTATTTATTTCATATATAAGAGATACTAAAGAAGGGAGTGATGCCACCTTGAAGCTCCTCGTGGACAAGGCGAAATTCCTGAAAAGCTGGAATCTGGCGGAAAGGAGCGCGGGACAGAGGAGCACTATCTCGGTCCTCACCGGCGTAAAGTGCGAGGCTTCGAGCGAAGGGGTACATCTAAAGGCGACGGACTTGAAGACCTCGATAAGCTGCACCGCCGATGGGGTGGAAGTCCTCCTGGAGGGAGGAGTTGTCTTTCCCGTAAAGAACATCGGCGAGTTCTTCAAGAAAGCCCCCGGTGAAAGCTTCACCGTTGAGGTGGACAAGGGAAAGGCCACGGTAATTTCCGGCACCAGCGTCTACTCCTTTGCTACTTACCCTGTTTCGGAATTTCCGAAACTCCCGATGTCGGACAAGGCGCAGCCCTATTTTAAGGTGGGCTGCATGGACCTCAGGAGGCTCCTCGAGGAGGGGACCTTCTCCGGGTCTCCGGGTGAAGAATTCCCCCAGTACCTGAGTGCCGGCCTGGTCCAGACCGACGAGGACAGGGTGAGGGTGGTGTCCACCGACGGAAGAAGACTCTCCCTCTCCCAGGGTGTCGTGACCATGGAAGGCGAGCCGGACCAGGTGTTGCTGCCCCTCGCTGGACTTAGGGAACTGCTGAGGGCTCTCTCCAACGTCGAGGGCGATGAGGAGGTCTGGGTCCTCAAGGATGACGCCCAGGTCTACTTCAAGACAAAGGACATCGAGTTTTCGGTGAGGAGGGTGGAATCAAGATTTCCACCCTACGAAAAGGTTCTATCGACGGAAAGGACCTCCTGGCTGACCATCGACCGGGAGCTCTTCATAGAAGCCCTCGAGAGGGCTGAGGTGGTGGTCCGTGATTTCAGCAGGATGGTCGTTTTTGAACTGGCGCCCGCCGGGAACCTCAAGATGCAGGCCAAGGCTCCTGAAGTGGGCGAGGCCTTCGAGGAAATCTCCGGCGATTGCGATGGGGAACCCCTCAGGATAGCCTTCAACGTGAAGTACCTGCTGGAGGGGTTGAAAGCCCTCCACGGGACGGTGGCACACCTGTCTTTCAACGGACCCAATGGCCAGATGACCCTCTCCAGGCCAAGGGAGGACAGCTTCCTCTATGTCCTGATGCCCATAACCCTTCCCGAGGAGGAGAACACGGAAGAAACGGTATGAAAATATCGGCCACCCAATGGGAAGGATTCAGAAACCTGAAGCCCCGGCGCCTGCAATGGGTGGAGGGGCTTCACTTGCTCCTGGGTCCGAATGGATCAGGAAAAACCAATGTTCTCGAAGCGCTCCACATCCTGACGGGGTGGGGTTCCCTCAGGGGCGGGAGGACCTCCGACCTCCGCAGCTGGTCCGACCCCGGGAGGGGGACCTTCCTCTCCGCCGACTTCGATGGAGAGGAAACCCTCGAGGTCAGGGTCGGCATCGGCGCCCGCATAGTCGCGAGGAAGGGCGGATCGCCCCTTCGCTCCTCCCAACTAAGGCCCCTGGTCCCTTCGCTGATATTCCTCCCCAACGATCTCTCCCTGGTGGAGGGCTCCCCGGCGACGAGGAGACGGCTCGTGGACCGTCTCTGTGCGCTCCTCTTTCCCCTTTATGCCCTGAGGCTCCACGAGTACGGCAGGGCACTGAGGCAGAGGAACGCCGCTCTCCGGCAGGGCAGGAACCTCGCCGCTACCGCCAGGGTCATGGCCCCCCTCGCTACCTGGATATGGGCGTGCCGCCTCACCGCCACGGACCTGATCCGCAACGGCCTGGAAAAGGGCGAGGGGCTGCTTCCCAGGGGCGTCACGGTGGAACTGAAAAGGGGAGGAAAGGGTCTCGAGGACCTTCACCTGGATTTTTGGGAGTCCCTCGAGGCCTGCCAAAAACAGGAGAAAACCACCGGCGTGTGCCCCATCGGACCCCAGAGGGACGACCTGCTGATCCGATTCGGTGAAAAGGACGTGGCCCGGTGCTTCAGCCGAGGCTACAGGAGGAGGGTCGCCGTAGCTCTCCTGCTCTCGTCGGGGTGGGCCGTGGAAAGGAAGATGCGGCGGAAACCGATCCTCCTCCTCGACGAGGTAATGGCCGAACTGGACCTGCCGGGGAGGGAACGCCTAATCGAGGTCCTCCTCGGCACGGGGTGGCAGGTTTTCGCGGCCACGGCCGAAGCCTGCACCCCTGAATGGCCGGGAAGCGTCTGGTCCGTGGAAGGGGGACGTGTCGATGGCGGATGACCGTTCCTTCGATGTCATCGTCGTGGGCGGCGGACACGCCGGCTGCGAGGCTGCCCTGGCCTCGGCCAGGATGGGGGCGAGGACCCTCCTCCTGAACCTCCTGCTGGACAACGCCGCCATGATGCCCTGCAACCCCTCCATCGGGGGACCGGCCAAGGGGCACCTCACCCGCGAGGTGG
>JAAYIZ010000097.1 GCA_012523215.1 Thermovirga sp. | reverse complement strand
GGCTGCTGCTCTTCCTGGGGGAAAGGCCGCTGGTGATCCACAATGCCCCCTTCGACATGGGGTTCATCGACAGGGTCCTCGGGGAGAGCTTCCTGGAGCCCACTCCCAACGACCTTTTCGACACGAGCCGTATCGCCCCGGTGGTCTTCCCGGGGCTGCCCGATTACAAGCTGGGAAGCCTCTCCCGCGCCCTCGGCGTGAAGCCGGGGCGCGGCCACAGAGCGCTGGATGATTCGCTGGCGGCCATGGGGATTTTCCTTAAGTGCCTCGAAAAGATCGACCCATCGAGGGAGATGGGTTACGACCGCCTAGAAAGGGACTACTCCCTCGGTTCCCTCCTGGCGCTGGACAGAAGCGAGGCCCTGCTCCACTGGCCCCCCGGATTCGACGCCATCAGGGAGGCCTGCGAGAACTCCGGGACGGTGTTCATCGTCTACCAGGGCGGAAGCGGCGAGGTGACCCAGAGGCTCATCGAGCCCACGGGACTCGTCAGGATCGCCGGCAGGACCATGCTCGAAGCCTGGTGCACGCTCCGGGGCGAAAGCCGGACCTTCCGCTTCGACAGGATCATCGATGTAAAAAGGCTGCAGGAATGAAAAAGGCGCCCCCTGAGGGGGCGCCTTCGCCTATTTTAATGGCGCGCCGGACAGGAGTCGAACCCGTAACCTTCGGATCCGTAGTCCGATGCTCTATCCAATTGAGCTACCGGCGCGCGATGCTTGGAGCCCTATGGCGGTGGGACAGGGATTCGAACCCTGGAGAGAGGTTTAAGCCCCCCTACTCGCTTAGCAGGCGAGTGCCTTCAGCCGCTCGGCCATCCCACCCTGTGCGTTTACGCGCGGTCTATTCTAGGCACCCCCGGGGGGAGTGTCAAGAAAGAAAGCGACGGGTCAGGCGTTCTCGAACCCCGCTTCGCGCAAGACCTCCATGGAGGGGTAGTGGGTCATGTCCATGTGGATGGGCGTGATGGAAACAAACCCCTCCATTACCGCGCCTATATCGCTGCCGTCCTCCCTCAGGTCCTCCGGCTTGCCGGATATCCAGTAGCAGGAACGGCCTTTCGGATCCTTGAGGGGTGTAACCTTTTCCTTGTAGATCCGAACCCCCTTCCTGGTGACCCTGAAGCCCTTGAGTTCATCCCGCGGGCAATTCGGAACGTTCACGTTCAGCAGTATGCCCCCGGGCAGGGGATGCTCCCTTAAACGCCCAAGAATGAAAACCACGGCATCGGCGGCCGTTTCGTAATGCTCCTCTTCATCGTTGGGCCCGCAGTTCAGGGAGACGGCGATGGAGGGTTTCCCCAGGAACAGCCCTTCCATGGCGGCCGAGACCGTTCCCGAATAGGTAAGGTCGTCGGCGAGGTTGGGTCCCCGGTTTATCCCCGAGACCACGACCTCCGAACCAGGGGCGATGGCTTCCAGGCCGAGGACCACGCAATCCGAGGGGGTTCCGTCGCAGGAGTGGACCTCCAGGTCTTTCGGATACCCTCCCCCCTCGACCTTCCTCAACCTGAGGGGCCTGTGAAGGGTTATGGCGTGCCCCACGCTGCTTCTTTCCCTGTCGGGGGCTACCACGCTGGGCTCGTGGCCCTGGTCGCGAAGTTCCCTGACCAGCAGGATTATTCCCGGGGCAAAGACGCCATCGTCGTTGGAGACGAGAATTTTCAAAGGCTTGCACACTCCTTCCGGTAATCAGAGTATCAAGTGGAAGAGGGTCATTATCACCGGACTGATCACCGCCTGGACCACCCCCAGGGCTAAAAGGATCATCAGGATGAAGATCCCGTACCTTTCGAGCCAGTAAAAGCCCCTCAGCCACGAGGGAGGCAGGAACAGGGATACCAGCTTTGAGCCGTCAAGGGGCGGGATGGGTACGAGGTTGAAAACGCCCAGTCCGAGATTGATGAGGATCATGAGGATGACGAACCTCCCCAGGGCGGGGATGGATATGAAGGGACCCGGGAAAAGCCTCACCACGATCCCACAGGCCGCCGCCGTGGCCAGGTTGCCCGCCGAACCCGCCAGGGAAACGATCGCCATGTCGCGACGGGGACGCTTGAAGTACCTGGGATCGATCGGTACGGGCTTCGCCCAGCCAAAGCGGAAGACGAGCAGCATCAGGGCCCCTATCGGGTCAAGATGGGCCAGGGGGTTGAGCGTGAGCCGCCCCATCCTGGCCGCCGTGGGGTCACCGAGGAAATTGGCGGCGTAGCCGTGACAGTATTCATGAAAGGTTATGGCCCAGAGGACAGCCGGCAGGCTCAGAAGCAGGTCCCCCAGGGCGGGGATGTTGCTCAAAGCGTTACACCTCCTCGGAGCGGGCGGGGAAATGGCTCCCGACCCATTCGATCTCATCTTCGCGGGTTTCCACTTCCCCGTCCAGCCGGGCCATCTGCAATTTCGAAAGCATGCTCCCGATGAGGGGCCCTTCCTGGTAACCCCTCTCAAGCAGGTCGCGCCCTACGAGCATGGGCTCCACCTTCTGGAGACGGGTCAGGTAAAGGAGTATCCTCCTCCTCACCCGCCAGCGCTCGGTGGCGGCGGCCCAGTAGAAAGCCGTTATGGGGCTGTACTCCTTCAGGAACATGAAGATATTCGAGGGCTTCTTTTCCCCTCTCCCGCCGAGCCCGTGCTCGGCCGCTCCCAGTTCGAAAAGTCCCTTGGTGATCAAGTCTCTTTCGGCGGGCGAAAGGTTGAGCCTGTCGAGCACCTGCAAACTG
>JAAYIZ010000096.1 GCA_012523215.1 Thermovirga sp. | reverse complement strand
CGCGTCCAGGCATATGGTCAGGGCAGCGCTGTCCAGAAGGCAGTCCCCTATCACCGCCCTCTCGGCCTCGATGCTGTGGTGCGGGATCCTCTCGAAGAGTTTGTCACTCAAACTTTTCGTCCTCCACCTGTAGGGTCATCCCCGCTTCAACCCCCTGGTAAAGCTTTATCGAAAAGGAGTAAGAACCCAATTCCTTCACCGGCGAAGGAAGCCGGACATCCCTTTTATCAATGGGGACGTCGAATCTTTCCTGGACCTGTTCCGCCACCTGGGCCGCCGTGACACTTCCGAACAGTTTCCCCTGCTCTCCGGCGGAAACCTTGAGCACGACCTGCTTGCCCTGGAGAAGGGCCCTGCTGGCCCAGGCCTCCTCTTCCTCGCGCCTCGCCCTGGCTTCCCTCGTTTTCTGCTGCTGTTCCCACTCCCTGAGTTTTTCCCTGGTCGCCTCTTCGGCCATCTTCCTGGGGATAAGGTAATTTCTGCCGTACCCCTCGGCTACATCGATCAAATCGCCCTTTTTCCCCAGCTTAGACACATCGGTCAGCAAAATAACTTTCATCTTCTTCCCTCCCGGAACCTGGATCGCAGGTCGAACCACACATCAATGATACCCAAAATAAGGATTATCTGCGCGAAAAAGGGGACGACGAAGACAACCACCGTCAGGGCGATCTTCAGAAAACGACCCAAACTCCTTGATTGCATGAAGAACCAGCCCACGGCCAGCCCCTGGAAGAAAAACAGTGACGTCACCAGGAGGCGCAGGTTCAGCGCCGTCTTTTGCAAAAAAGCCATTGAGGGGTAGTAACTCCCTGCCAGTTGAAGCACCATGGAAGCGATAAGGGCCCAGAAGATGCTTTTTGGGAAGCGCCACCGGCTGAACTCGGGGAGCCGGGGAAGAGTTTCCCTGCCCAGCCTTTTTAACACCACGGCGCTTACGACATAGCTCAGGAAACAGTCCACCGTCGCTGCCATGACAAGAAGGGCCGGAAAGATCAACGGGATCAGCGACAGGGTGGTTCGCATCTGTTCCTTCGCCAGTGACAGCGACTCCTTCGACATGCCCAGGCCCGAGTAGACCGAGGAGATCCTCTCGATCATGGACATGATCTCTGCCTCCTCGAGGCCAAAGGGGTTGATCCCCGTCAGTTTTACAACGATAAACATCAGGAGAAGTTTGCTCCCTATGGAGACGAGTATGCCGTAAAGGATAATATCGACGGCCCTGTCATACCGCCTGCCCAGGGCCCCGAGGGCTATCCCGAGGAATCCGAAGCCGAAGCAGAAGAAAAGAGCTCCCACCGCTCCGGTGAAGGCGGCCGAAATGATCGTCGCCACCGCAACGCCCAGCACCGCCCTCCCCAGGCTGTGCCGGAGGCCCAGGACTACCAGCGGAGCCGGGCAGACCAGGGAAAAGGCCAACCCTATGAGAGGTAAAAAATGGCCCGCGAGGAAAAGCACGGCGGAAAGGGCGACGAGCAGCGACGATTCAACCAGGGCCCTGGTCCTGTCCATTAAGAAACGACCTCCCGACAAAACGGGGGGAGAAGCCTCGGCCCCTCCCCCCGTAGGAACACGCGTTTTCACTCCTACTCGGAGCTATACGGAAGGAGCGCGAGGTAGCGCACTCTTTTGATCGCTTCCGTGAGTTGCCTCTGGTGCTTGGCGCAGTTTCCCGTCACCCTCCTGGGAACGATCTTGCCGCGCTCACTTATATATTTTCTCAGTTTTTCCACAT
>JAAYIZ010000095.1 GCA_012523215.1 Thermovirga sp. | reverse complement strand
CGATGTTGACGTGGCTGTCCTCTTCGACCAGTTCCCCGATGCGAATCAGGTAGCGAACCTGAGAGAGGCCCTCACCCTTCTGCTCAGAAAAGACGTGGACCTGGTCCTGCTGAACTCGGCTGGACCCATCATCCGGATGCAGGCGCTCAAAAACGGCCTGGTCATCCACAGGGGGAAAAATGCTTATGAAGAGTACTTCACCAAGACTCTCAACGAATATAGCGACCTGAAATTCTATCGAAAGGAAGCGGAAGAGAAGATTCTGCGGAGAAGAATCTATGCCTGCCAAGGACATAGTAATTGCGAAAGTGGCTACCATTCAGAAATGCCTAGAAAGGATCCGGGATGTCACCGCCCTCGACCCTGCCAGCCTGGATGACATCGACAAGCAGGATATCTATGTCCTCAACCTCCAGCGTGCCATCCAGGCCTCTATCGATCTGGCCTCGCACATCGTGGCCTCCGAAGGGCTTGGGCTTCCCGAGACGGTAAGGGAAAATTTCACCCTGTTAAGGGACAAAGGCCTGATAGACCCACTCACAGCCTCAAGGATGGAGAAGATGACGGGTTTCCGCAACATAGCCATTCACAACTACCAGGCTCTCAACCTGGAGATCCTTAAATCCATCCTCACCAAAAACCTCAAGGACCTGGAAGACTTCTACACAGCCGTCCTCACCAGCTTACACTTCGCCTGACACACCGTATTCGTAAGCAAATGCCGCGATTCAAAGCCCAGGAATTTACTGGTCGTTTAATATCGCAGCCCTGGTAGTTTACATGGGAAGAAAAGCCGGTCGGGCGAATCCTTGAATTGTTGAAAACCATAATGGAGATAAAACTCCCTGGACCCATCCTTTGCATCAACCGCCATTGCCCACCAGGAGATATCGTTGTCGTTCAGCCGGTTCATGGCGTCAAGAAGAAGGTCTTCTCCAACACCTTTCCCCCGGTAACACTTGTCTAACACCAGTCTTCCCAGGAGTACCGCTGGTACATGAGGATACCGCGGGATCTTTTTCCCCATGGAGGGAGGAACGTCCGAAAGGTTTACTGAATACACGGACAGGGTATAAAATCCTGCAATTGCCGGGACATCCCGATCGATCGGCTGCCTTTCTCAGTCTCTCGTTCGGGGAGGACTGCTTGATCGCCAATTCAGCGAAGGCTATCTGGTCTCTGACGCTCAGTTCCAGAGTTGTCCTTGTCCTGATAGTTTCCCTTGCAGCCTCAAAGGCTGATGCGACCACAAAATCACTGGTGCTTCTGACTTTCATCAAGGAGGCTTTTAGTATAAGGTCCTTCATTTCTTTGGTGACCTACGCCTCGATCCGTTCCTTCTCCCCCGGTTGTCCCAAAGATGTTTCCATTAAAATATATCCTCAAATACAGTAACTAAAAGCTTGTATATAATACGGTTGAATACCGCGACTTCTAACCCTGTCATTCTTACCCGCCCCGGGGCATTTGACTAAACACAAAATCAAATACCGCCTCCAGCTCGGGCAAAAACTCCCGCTCTACAATCCTTATCCCCAAGTCGCCGAGGGGTTTGATCGCCTCGGCCACCCAGGGGTCCGAAACCTCTATCACGGAAGGCAGAAACTTTTCCTCCTTAACCATGGAGACAAGTTCCCTCCAGAAATCAATCCATAAATCCTCTGGTCGGTCCGGAGATATCGTTCTGAATTGCCTGGGAACGCCCGTCTCCTTATCTACAATGTGCATTACTGCCATGGAAGCCATGTCTTGAGGGTCATTTCCCAAAAACGCGGGAGCCACCTTCCAGCCAAGTTGCCACTTATCCTCTCTTATTTCAAGGCTCCCCAGCATATCGGCGTCCCGGTTCCCCATCAGTTTCGGAGGTTCCAGGATAT
>JAAYIZ010000094.1 GCA_012523215.1 Thermovirga sp. | reverse complement strand
CTATCTTTTCATTCCACAAGGAAGGAATGTAACACAGGGCTGTTGAAAAAACAATAAGGACGGCCCTTGCGGAGCAAATATGCATAACCCCCAATCCGCACCTCTCATGGTGGGCAACCGCATGGTAGGCCGAATCGCCGACGACCGCTACGGCGATCCAGTGCCTGTTCCTGACGATCCCGATCTTCATGCCTATACTTGTTTCCAGCATCCCTACCGAGATGAAGCCGTTCATGGCCTCGAAGGCTGCATGCATCAGGGCATGCATCTCGTTGGAATTCTTCCTGACGATCTCACCGTTCAGAGCGGCCCCGACCACGGCCCTGGTGATCTTCTGGGGCAGGTCCCCGGCAAGTCCACCGACCTCGGTCGCCACGGCTTTCCAGCCGAAATTGATGATCTGCTCCTTGAGGATTCTCTCCTCCTCCTGACCCGTCGTGGAAGCGAGAATGAGAGCGGACCGACCTATCTGGCTGTCGTCAGTAAGGGTTATGACCACCGACAGTTCCATCATCCTTCGCCCTTGGACTGCATCATCACAGGGCGCATCCCGGGACGTCCTGTCCGGTGCGTCTTCCTGTTCCACTCCGCTTTTCCTTACCAAACCCCATAACTCCCGCATTATCGTATAATCCCCCCGGATCGTACGGAGGTCAATGACCCGCCTCCCGGGCCCGTCAAAAGTTTTCTTTATAAGTATATACTAATGGCGAGCGAGCGGGTAATATAGGTCAGTATCGACCGATATCGGCTAGGATAGAGGCCGTTCCATAAACTTGAACCCTTCATATTTTTTGTTTAAAATTGAAGCCGTATTGAATAGCCCGTTTATGCAGTCCTCCAGGGAGGTGATTTCCAGACTCAGCCTTGCGGGACATGTCACCTGTATGGATGCCAGTATCTGATAAAACAGAGGAGGCGATTTTTTCATGAAAAAGATCCTTGCGCTAGCCCTGGTTATGGTTATGGCCCTGGCGGCGGGCGCCTCGGCCCAGACCTTCCTGTCCCTCGCCACGGGGGGCACGGGCGGGACCTACTATCCCATAGGCGGCGGCATGGCCGACGTGATCAGTAAAGCCCTTCCGGATGTCCAGGTGACCGCGGAGACAGGCAACGCGTCCCAGGCAAACCTGAACCTGATCGGCACCCACCAGATCGAGATGGCCATGGTCCAGAACGACGTCGCGGCCTTCGCCTACGAGGGCAAGTTCATGTTTCAGTCACCCTACAAGAACGTCCGGGCCATCGCTTCTCTCTATCCCGAAACGGTCCAGGCCATAGCCATGAAGAAGTCCGGAGTGACATCCATCCGCGACCTGCCGGGCAAGAGAGTCTCCGTAGGGGCTCCTGGTTCCGGTGTCCAGGTTGACGTCTCTCTCATTTTTAAATCCCTGGGCTACAAATACTCCGATGTCAACGCCGATTTCCTCGATTTCAACCTGACCACCGAGAGGATGAAGGATGGGCAGCTCGATGTTGGTTTCGTCGTCGCCGGTTATCCTACGGCTTCGATAATGGACTTAGCGACGTTGCATGACATGACCCTCATCGAGTTCGATGATGCAATGATCGAGGATCTCCATGCCGAGTTCCCCTTCTTTGTCAAGGATGTCGTCCCTGCCGGCACCTACCGGGGAGTCGACAAGGACGTCCAGACTGTGGCGGTTCAAGCCATGTGGGTCTGCGACGCTGACCTCCCGGAGAACCTTGTCTACAGGATCACCAAAGCCTTCTGGGAGAACATCGCCGATGTACAGAAAGTCCACGCCAAGGGACAGCTGATTACCCTCGACACCGCTCTCGATGGCATCTCTGTGCCGATGCATCCTGGCGCGGCCAGGTACTATCGTGAGATAGGCATGAAGGTCCCCACGTTTTAGGCTTGATTCCCCCGTGGAGAAAACCTTCGGGGCAACTGCCGACAAACAAAGGGCGGCACCTTGGGGTGCCGCCCTTTTATCTCAACGTTTTTTCGGTTTAAAGTTTCTGGACGTTCGCGGCCTGGGGACCCTTGGTCCCTTCGGTAATTTCGAAGGAAACCGCCTGGCCCTCCGCGAGTGACTTGAAGCCTTCACCTTCGATGGCGCTGAAATGTACGAAAACATCTTTCCCGTCGTCGGTAGTGATGAATCCATACCCCTTAGCGTCGTTGAACCATTTCACTGTACCCTGTGTTGTCAAAATCCTGCCTCCCATTTCTTCTGTTGCCAGAAAGTGTTTTCGGTGGCTTTCGCCACCGTGGCGAACAATAGGGCATCCTAAAGGATTTGTCAAGTTGCTGGGCGACACCACCGCTCTATCCGACCGTCATGCCATCGGAGCTCGTTCCTTTGAAGGGTAATGCCCACGTCGCCCAGTACACCATGAATGCCTCTTTTTTTCAAAAAAGGGTTCCTCGTCCAAAAGCGGCCGTTCTACGGTTTTAACTCCACCAGCACCGTCGTCCCCGGTTTTACCACCCAACCCGAAGGTAAACCGGTGAACCAGGCGAACCTCTCGACAGGTCTCGGGGAGGCACCCGGGTATACCACCAGGATATAGCAGTTACCCACGCTGTCGATCAGGTGGGTAACACCGAAGGGTTGGAGACCGGGGGGACTGATCCTTCGAAACCAGCCTCCGAAATAATTCTCCCATTCCCCCATCCGGAAGGAAGTCCTTTCCTCACCGGAGAGAACCTCGTCCCGTCCCTTAGGAGGAAGCCCCCTCCTTTCGGGCGTGTCTTCCCAGGGATACCATCTTGGAGGGTCCGCCGGGGCGGGCACCCCAGAGGAGGGCTCCAGGCTGTACCAGTGACCGAAGACATCGGCGAAATACCGGATTGCGCCGTCTTTATCAGGAGCTACTGCCTCTCTGAACCATCGGCTCCCGTCGAAGAACCAGGCCCCCCAACAAGGTCCTCTTCCCGAAGCTTCTTCAGGGAAAAGGGGCTGTTCGAACCATTGCTGGGCGAAAAGGGCAACCTGAGTGGCCAGAATGAATGAAAGCAAAAGGACTGCAGAAAAGGTAGTTTTGCCTTTCATAAGGGGCACACCTCCTTACCGGAGTTGTGTTATGTCCCTCGCAGGATGCCCGTATCATACCAGAGTGGAGGCAGGATTGCGCCTTGACAAAGGCTAGAGGGTTGTCACGGCAGGCCCGGGGGCTTGCCGTCAGGGGTCGACGATCTTCCCCGGGTTGAGGATGAAGTGGGGATCGAACACCCTTTTTATCCCCCTGATAAGTTCCATCTGGGTCTTGTCGAGGAACATCCCAAGATAGGCCTTTCGCTTAAGTCCCACGCCATGCTCCCCGGAAAGAGTGCCGCCAAGGTCCCTGGTCGAACGGTAAAGATCCTCCCTGGCCCTGATGCCCTCTGTCACTCTGGACACAATTTCGAACAGATCGCCGCAGAGACTGATTATCCGCCATCCTAAAGATTGAGGACTCCCGGACCCTTGTTGATGGCTACTACGAGTTCGGTGGTTTGCATCCCGGCAAGGTGTTGAACCGACCCTGAGATTTCCACGGCGAAATAAACTTTCGGGGCAACCACTTTTCCGCTAAGACCCACCTGGTGAAAGTAGCCAATCCATTTATTGTCCACCGCCGCCCGGCTGGCCCCTACCTCCCCATCCAGAAGGCCGGCCCGTTCTGCGAGAAGACCTAAATTATCCTCTTTTTTCATACCCTTGCCACCGGAAACGATTATATTCTGGTCCTGGATGTTGACGTCATCCTCCTGAAAACGCTCATGTACAAGGAGTTTGATCCGGCTCTCGAAGCATTAATCCGTAAAGGTGATCGCTGTTACATAGCCCCTTCTGTCGGAATTCGGGGCCGGGATGGCAAGGGTCCCAAGTTTGACGGTACCCTTATCGCCGGTAAAGATAAGGTCATAGGAGCCGATTTTTTAGCACACGGCCGCCAATGCCTGGACCGTGGCATAGGCATCCGAAGCCGCGAAATGGGGGTCCACGTCATCGGCTCCAAGGGCCAGTACCTCGCTGAGAGCGGCTTCTGCCTGGGAGGGGGCCCATCAACAGGGCGGTAACTTTACCGCCCCTTAAAGAACGAATTACTAAGGCCTTTTGAAGGGCATGAAGGTCCAGTGAATTTATTATCGTCCCCGCCCCTTCTCGAATCATCGTCCCTGTCTCCTCATCCATTCGAACATCGTCCAAGCCGGGCACCTGTTTGATCAACAGGGCAATACGCACTGGGTCGCATCCTTGCAAATGATCTGAAGGCTCCTTTTAAAAAAACCGGCTCCTCCTCCGGAGAGAGCCGGTAGCGGCGATCGAAGAAATTTGGCGTGCCCGTCGGGATTTGAACCCGAGACCTTCGGCTCCGGAGGCCGACGCTCTATCCAGCTGAGCTACGGACACACATCCGCGGCGCCTAGGTTAACGCCCCTGACACGATGTTGTCAAGGGGACCTTGTCTCCCGCTACCTATCGTCAACAGACCCGCTTCTCATCTTCTGAAGGACACTATCGTCACCCCACAGCCTCCCTCGCTGGCGTGGCCCAGCCGGAAATCGGCGACATAGGGCAAACCACGGCAGAGGGAGTGGACCTCCCTCCTGAGTATCCCTTCTCCCCTCCCGTGGATAATGACTACTTCGCCGTACCCGGCGCGGAAAGCCCTGTCAAGGTACACCTCCATCTCGGGTATGGCTTCATCTACGGTCAT
>JAAYIZ010000093.1 GCA_012523215.1 Thermovirga sp. | reverse complement strand
GAGGCCGACCACTTCGCTTGCCGTGATAAAAACCTCGACGGTTGGAGACTACGCCACTTCCATCCCGCGAAACAAGTTAAAAAAGCGAGGCGTGAGGGTGGCCCCTCGCCTCGCTTGGTATCTCCTGGAGCAGGTTTACCGGATCTACCGGATATCTTTCATTAGTTTATAACCTTCCTTGAAGGCTTTTTCGTTCATCTCCTCCGTCCCCTTGGGAACCCTTGCCAATACAGCCTGTTTAAGAGAATCGGTTTTCATGAGTCCCTTCATCTCCAGGACCCAAGCGGTTACCCCCAGGGCCACCATGTTGGTGACCAGTTCCCTCCCGATCTTTTCTCTCGCTGTTTTCACTATGGGCAAACGAAATACCTGGGCATCCGTTTCCGGGACCGATGAGACATAAGTATCGTCCACTACCACGATCCCATCCTTGCCCGTCTGACCGATAAATTCGTCGCAAGAAGCTTGGTTGAGGCTAATTTGGAGATCGGGAGTTGTCGCCTTCGGATAATCGATATTGTCCCTCGAAATAACGACCTCGGATTTGGACTTGCCTCCCCTTGCTTCGGGTCCATAGGATTGGGTCTGGACCGAGTTCAGGCCCTCGTAGATAGCCGCGGCCTCACCAACCACAACAGTGGCCAATATTACCCCCTGGCCGCCGGATCCCGCGAATCTTATCTCGTAGCGGTCTTTCATCATTTATCCCCCTCAATTCTATCGATCAGACTGCGATAAAGTTCAGTATATTCCGGCGCTTCCCTCTTCACGAATTCGCCGGTCACTATCTTGCCTTCAAGATCGGAGGGGGTCATGCCCTGGGCTTTAGCCAAGGGTATCGAATTATTCTTGAAGTGGTTCAAGTTGTCCACGGGAGTCCTGAGGTTGTTCCTCCTGCCGAACTGGGTATGGCAGTTGGTGAGTATCTCGATAACGGAGAAACCCTTGTTGGCTATTCCGTTCTTTATGTACTGCTCGCAAAGGACGGGCTGTGCAACGGTGGTTCTGGCCACGTAAGTAGCCCCGGCGCCCTGGGCAAGTTTACAGATGTCGAAAGGTGGATCGATGGCGCCATAGGGTGCCGTCGTTGCCTTGGCTCCCAGGGGCGTTGTCGGCGAGGCCTGTCCTCCGGTCATGCCATATATATTGTTGTTCATTACCACGGCAGTGATGCCTATGTTTCTCCTGCAGGCGTGGATGAAATGATTGCCACCAATGGCCGTACAGTCGCCATCACCCATTACATCGATTATCGTAAGTTCGGGGTTGGCCAATTTAATACCGGTGGCGAAGGCCAAAGACCTGCCATGAGTGGTATGGATCGTGCAGGCGTCGATGTACCCGGGCATCCTGCTAGAACATCCTATTCCGGAAGCGATTACCGTCTCTTCCTTCGACTTTCCGGAATCGATGAGGGCCCTCAGGATGGCGTGCATTATTATCCCATGGCCACATCCGGGGCACCACAGGTGGGGGAAAAACCTCTTTCTCAACCATGTCATGACTTCAGAGCGCGGCATTATCGGGCCACCTCCTCGATTTTTTCCAGGATCTCGGAGGGCTGGAAAAGCTCGCCATTGACCAGGCTCATTTGGGTTATTTCGGCTTTGCCGTGGACTGATCTTTCTACTTCATTAACCATCTGGCCATAGTTTAGTTCGGGTACGATCAACTGTCCCGCCTTTTCCGCCAGCGCCTCGAGTTCCCTGTCGGGAAAGGGCCAAAGCGCGACCGGCCGAAAATAGCCCACCTTGAGACCCTTGTTCCTGGCCATCCGAACGGCGCTCAAGGAGGTCCGGGCTACGCTGCCGAAGGCAACGACTATGATCCTGGCATCTTCCACGCTCTCGGTTTCGAACTCGACAATATCGTCACGATAGGCATAAACCTTGTCCATCAACCGGGCGGTCTTTTTGGCGATCTCTTCGGGGCAGTTCGTGGGGAATCCCCACTCGTTGTGCGTGAGGCCGGTGATATGCCACCGGTACCCATCGCCGAAGGAGGCCATGGGGGGTAAATTATCCTCGGGATCCGGCTTGTAGGGCATGAATTCATCGGGGCTGCACGTAGGCCTCTTCCTGTCCACGATGGGGAGAGCGCCGCTGTCGGGGATGACTACTTTTTCCCTCATATGGCCCAGAATTTCATCGCTCATTATCAGCACGGGCTGCCTGAAGCGCTCAGCCATATTGAAAGCCTTTATGGCAACCTCATAGCATTCCTGGACGGAGGAAGGCGCATAGGCGATAGTGGCGTGGTCGCCATGAACACCCCACCGTGCCTGCATGACATCCTGCTGCGCTATGGAGGTCGGTAGGCCGGTAGAAGGACCTCCGCGCATGACATCGACGACCACGATAGGTATTTCGGCCATATAGGCGAACCCTAGGT
>JAAYIZ010000092.1 GCA_012523215.1 Thermovirga sp. | reverse complement strand
GACCGACACTTTCGACGGGTACTTCGCCAGGAAACACGGTATGGTCACCAACCTCGGCAAGATCATCGATCCCCTGGCCGACAAGATCCTCGTGATTGCCGCCCTGATCTCCCTGGTCCAGCTCCAGAGGTTGCCCGCCTGGATCGTCGTCATCATCCTTTCCAGGGAGTTTTTCGTCACCGGCCTCCGCATGGTCGCCGCCTCCGAGGGCGTGGTGATCTCGGCATCAAGAGGGGGCAAGGTCAAGACCGTGACCCAGATCATTGCGATCCTCCTCATGATCTTCGACCTTCCTGGCGGTCTGCCGGCGATGTGGGTCGCCTTGGTCGCGACGCTTTGGTCCGGGATGGAGTACCTGGTCAAGGCAAAAAGCCTCCTTTCCTGAACCCCCTTTATTCTCCCCCGGGGTTCCCGCCCAGCGCAGGCACCATTGATCAAAGCGGCCCATCCTTTGCGAGACGGCCATGGCCGCCCCTCTTTTTTTGACGCTCCTTACGGAGGGGAATATAATGTCACTTTGAGGTACGCTCCCCGCGCCAGACACCGAACGAGGTGAAGTGAATGTTTCAGTCGCTGAAGAAAACCCTGGGGCTCGACCGAAATGAAAGGACCCTCAAGCGTTACGCGGCGGAAGTGACCAGGGTCAATGAGCTGGAAGCTTCGATGCGATCCCTTTCCGACGATGAACTGGGCGGACTGGGACCCCTTTTCAGGCAAAGGGCCATGAAGGGCGAACCCTCTGATAAAATGCTTCCGGAGGTTTTCGCGGCCGTCCGCGAAGCGTCAAGGAGAACCCTGGGTCTTCGTCACTTCGATGTCCAACTCATGGGCGGAATGGCCCTCCACGAGGGCAAGATCGCCGAGATGAAGACCGGCGAGGGGAAGACCCTGGTGGCGACCCTGGCCGTGGCCCTGAATGCCTTGAGGGGGCAGGGGGTTCACCTTGTCACGGTGAACGATTATCTGGCCAAGCGTGATGCCGAGTGGATGGGGCCCATATACCGATACCTCGGACTTTCCGTAGGCGTTATATACGCCTTCATGGACCAGGCCGAGAGGATGGCGGCCTACAGGGCCGATGTAACCTATGGAACCAACAGCGAATTCGGCTTTGACTACCTCAGGGATAACATGGCCATCCTCGCTTCTCAGCTGGTCCAGCGGGAGCATTCCTTCATAATCCTCGACGAGGTCGACTCCATCCTCATCGACGAGGCCAGGACACCCCTCATCATCTCCGGTCCCTCCGAGGACAACGTGGAGGTCTACAGGAAAGCCGACGATGTCGCCAGGAGGCTCCGCAAGGGAGAGGACTTCGAACTCGAGGAGAAGGAACGCAACGTGGCCCTTACCGAGGCGGGAATAGCGAAGTGCGAGAAGATCCTCGGCCTGCCTGACCTATTCACAGACTACCAGAGATCGGAACTAGGCCACAGGATCGTCCAGGCTCTCAAGGCTCATCACCTGTTCCAGAGGGATGTCCACTACGTCAACAAGGACGGGGAGATAGTAATCGTCGACGAGTTCACCGGCAGGTTGATGTTCGGGAGAAGATACTCCGATGGGCTACACCAGGCGATCGAGGCCAAGGAAAAGGTTCGCGTCGGGAGGGAGAACCAGACCCTCGCCACCATAACCCTCCAGAACTTCGTGCGGATGTACGGAAAAGTGGCGGGCATGACCGGAACGGCCGCCACCGAGGAGGAGGAGTTCAAGGATATATACGGGCTGGAGGTGGTGGTCATACCCACCCATATGCCCATGATCAGGAAGGACAACCCCGACGTGATATTCCGGACCAGGAGGGAAAAATTCACCGCGGTGGCGGACGACGTGGAAGAGACTCACGGGACGGGACAGCCGGTCCTGATAGGAACCACCTCCATCGAGAGTTCCGAGACTCTTGGGAAGATCCTGAAGGCCAGGAGGATCGAGCACAGGATCCTGAACGCCAAGTACCATGAAATGGAGGCGAACATCGTAGCCCAGGCGGGAAGGCTCGGGGCCGTTACCGTCGCCACCAACATGGCCGGCCGCGGGACCGATATAGTCCTGGGCGGCAACCCGGTCTTCCTGGCCAAGGAGGAGGCCCGGAAGAAGGGGGTGGACTTCGCCTCCGAGGGGGAGGCTTTTGCGGAGATCCTCGCCGCAAGGAAAGAGGAGTGCGACCGGGCGCACGCCGCGGTCGTCGATCTTGGAGGTCTCAAGATCGTCGGCACGGAGCGGCACGAATCCCGGCGCATAGACAACCAGCTTCGGGGCAGAAGCGGCCGCCAGGGGGATCCCGGGTGCAGCACCTTTTACCTTTCCCTCGAGGATGATCTTCTCCGCCTCTTCGGCTCCGACAGGATAAGCGGATTCATGGAAAAGCTCGGACTCGAGGAGGGCGAATATATCGAGCATGGACTGCTGACCAAGGCCATAGAGACGGCGCAAAAACGGGTGGAAGAGTTCCACTTCGATATACGGCGCCAACTCCTCGTGTACGATAACGTAATGAACCAGCAAAGAGAAGCCATCTACCAGGAGCGAAGGAGGATCCTCACCGAGTCCGACCTGGCCGATCATGGCCGCCAACTGGTGGAAGACGCCGTCGACAGCATCCTGGACCGACTCTTCCCCGAGGGCGCCGAACCGCAGCCCCAGGCCGTATCGGTCGCCCTGAAGAGCGTCCTCTGGTCGGGCGTTGAGAAGCACCTTGGGGGGGTAGAGACCCCTCAGGAACTGGAGGAGGCGCGCCTTCGGCTTATGGAAGAGGTCACCGGAAGGATCGATGGGAAACTCCGGGAACTGGGAACCGATAACGCCAGCGAGATGATAAGGTTTCTGCTCCTCAACGTGCTGGATTCAGCCTGGAAGGAGCACCTCCTGGCCATGGATGAACTGAGAAGGGGGATCGGCCTGCGGGCTATAGG
>JAAYIZ010000091.1 GCA_012523215.1 Thermovirga sp. | reverse complement strand
TCCGGGAACATCAGGAACAGAGCGCATTGAAGATAATGCCCGCTGTGAAGACCTGAAGAGAGCGCGAAATGACCCTCTTGCAGGGCTCCTGATTCTCTTAGAAGGCGCGTGATCCTTTCGGGCGAAACCTCGCTATTCATTGATCGACCTCCATCGCTCGAGGCGTTCAGAGAAATGGGCCATGGCTTCCACCGGTGAGGACGCCTTAATGATGGGTCTCCCTATAACAACGAAGTCAGCTCCCATATCCATCGCCTCTTCCAAACCTGCGGTTCTTTTCTGATCGTCGAGGCTTTCCTTCCCATCCCTTATCCCCGGGACTACACGCAAAAATTCCTCGGTAAAAAATTTTCCCAGGAGAGGAAGGTCTCTCGGAGAACATACAATCCCGTCGAAACCGCAATCCTTGCAGAGAAGCGCACGACTTTCGAGGGTGTTCCGCAGCCGGGAACCGGGGCACGATTTGTCCAGACTGCGCTGGTCGACGCTGGTGAGGACGGTAACGCCCAGGAGCAGAACATCGGAGTGAGCCTGGTCCTTAGCCGAAAGGGCCGCCCTGAGCATATCCTCTCCCCCGGAAGCGTGGAGCGTCAACGCCCAAATTCCGCTCCGCGCAAGGAGGTCCACGGCTTCCGAGATCGTGTTGGGGATATCGTGAAGTTTAAGGTCAAGAAACACCTTGAACCCGGCGCTCATGACGCGTCTCACGAAGGATAACCCGCCGGCTGCGAAAAGCCGGGGACCAACCTTGACGTGGCGAAGGTGTGCTCCAAGGGTTTCAAGGAGCCTTTCGGCTTCAACAGGTTCTTTGACGTCCAGCGCAAGGATTAAGCCCGGTCCTTCTCTTTTCAACAATGGTCCACCCCGTCCGTCTTCATTTTGTTCCGGGCCCTCCCGACCAGTTCTCGGACGGAAGAAAGATCCCTCCTCAACAGGTGTTGCTCGAGCATCCGGCAGGTCGATGCCGGCAGGAGCGAATTCACGAAGAGGGCCGTTCCAACCTCTACGGCTGCGGCTCCGGCGAGGATCATCGAAAGGGCGTCCTGGGGTCTCGAGACCCCACCACAGCCTATTACGGGAATATCCACGGCCTCGGCCGCCTCCCAAACAGCCCTGAGTGCCAGGGGAAAGACCGCTGGTCCGGAAAGCCCGGCGAAGACGTTTTCGAAAAAAGGTCTCTCCTTTTCGTTGTCTATGGCCATCCCGAGCCAGGTGTTGCCCACCACGACTGCCTCGGCCCCGCACGCTTGGCATATCCTGGCGAATTGGGCTACCGAGGGAACCTGGGGGGACAATTTTACCCAGAGGACGCCATCCCAGGCCTCCCGGGCGACGGTGATCGCGCTCTCCAGGGTATCGCTCTGAATTCCCCAGGTCATTCCTCCCCTCGAGACGTTGGGGCAAGATACGTTCAATTCCAAGGCAGTTATGCTTGCGGTGGCCGCTTTAAGTTCAGCAAGGGCATTGACAAGGTCCTCCAGGGTTTCGAAGGCGATATTCACTATGATGGGTTTGCCCGTATCTCCGAGAGCGGGTAGTTCTTCGGCGAGGAAGGATTCCACTCCGGAATTCTGGAGGCCAATGCTGTTTAAAACCCCCGAATAGGTTTCCATGATCCTGCAGCCCGGGTTGCCCGGCCTGGAGGCAAGGGTCAAACCCTTGCTGCATATCGCGCCAACCCCCTCGAGGAAACCCTCGGGCCAAAGGCCTGGATCCATGGGCCAGACCCCTGAAGCTACTATTACCGGCGTTTCGAGGTTGACGCCTCCGACTTCCGTCCTGAGGCTAAATCCCATGGTCCTCACCGAAAACATCCCGCCACTCGAAGACCGGGCCGTCTACGCAAACTCTCTTCATCCCCGAAGCCGTAGCGATGGTACAACCCAGGCATCCACCAATTCCGCAGCCCATTCTTCTTTCCATGCTGACGAACACTCTTTCGCAACCCTTTCCGTAAATCCTTCCCATTTCCCGCAGCATGGCTTCGGGGCCGCAACCCCACACCTCGTGAGCCGGACCAGCCAAGGAGAGGGAGTCCTCCACGGGGTCACCCCGCTTCCCGAGGGAGCCGTCGTCGGAGTTCAACCGGATACCAGGTATCCTTTCCTTGCACCATTTGGCGAAGGCCTCCCAACCCTTGCCAGGCACACCGAGCACGACCGTAACATCTGCCTTGCCGCAAAGTACCGAGGCAGACCCAAGAAAAGGGGCGATTCCCAACGTGCCGGCAACCAGCAGAAGTTTTTTCCCGGCCGATTCAGGGAAACCGTTCCCGCAGGGACCTCTCAGTTCAAGGGTGGCTCCCGGAGACAACGATGCCAGGCGGCTTGTTCCTCTTCCAGTCACCTGGAAAAGGAACTCAAGTCGGCGACCCTCGGAAGCAATCGAGGCGAGAGGACGACCGAGGAGGGGATCGAACACCCCCCATTCCCTGATCATATAAAACTGCCCCGGCACGGGCAGTGGCAGCATCTCGTCAAGATCGACAGTTATATGTCTGCATTTGTCCCCGACCAGTCGGGAAAAGAGCAGGACACCCTTCCTGTCAGCCGGCGCGATTGATTTTCCCATCGCTGAACCTTCCCATTCAATCAACCTCTTCAATCGGACCTTCGTAAGAGTGAACCATTCGACCATTTACAAAAGTCATGGTCGGCCACCCCCTTAGGCGCCTTCCATTCCATGGGCTCAGCCTTGCTTTGCTCTTCCATTCCTCCACATGGACAACGCGTTCGAGATCGAGATCAAGAACAGTTAGATTGGCGGAAAGGCCTCCTCCTATCTTTCCCGCATCCTTCCATTCTATCGGAAGGATGCCCGCGGGCCCGGAGGTGAAGAGGCTAAGCATCCTTTCGAGGGGACAGGGCTTTCCTCTCCTCGCCCATTCGCTGAGCACAGCTGCCACGGCGCACTCCAGGGAAGCTATCCCAAAGGAGGCTTCCTGAAAGGGCAGGTCCTTTTCGTCCATATGATAAGGTGCATGGTCCGTAGCAATAGCGTCAACCGTTCCATCTGACAGGGCTTCCCAGAGAGCATCCCTGTCCCTGCTCGATCTGAGCGGGGGGTTGACCTTGTAAACGCTATCCGCCCCGGCAGCCAGTATCTCTTCCTCAGTAAGGCAAAGATGATGAGGGGTAACATCGCAGGTGACCGGCAATCCCGAGGCTTTCCCCTCTCTCAGGACGAGGATGGAATCCTCGGCACTGACATGGGTGAAGTGCACCGGTGCCCCGGTATCCCTGCTAAGGGAGCAACCCCTGGAAATATCCGACGCCTCGGCGGAAGAGGGCCATCCCTTGAGTCCCAGGAAGGTGGAACAAATCCCCTCGTTGACCTGAGCTCCAGCCGTGAGGCTAATTTCCTCGGGGTGCTCCATTATCCTGGTCCCAAGCCAGGTGCTGTATTGCAGGGCGAGCCTGAAGAGCCCAGTGTCGCTGACGGGGCTGCCATCATCGGTAAAGATTACGGCTCCTGCCCTGGCCATCTTGCCCATCTCGGCCAGGGTCTTTCCCTTTCTCTCCTTGCTTACACAGCCTGCAGGAAGGATTCTTGAACCGCAACACTTTTCACTCTTTTCCAGGATGTACCTTACGAGGGCTGGAGTATCCAGGGGAGGATCGGTATTGGGCATGCATACAAGGGTGGTAAAACCTCCCGCGGCCCCCGCCTTGGCTCCTGAGTCCAGGTCCTCTCTCCACTCCTGGCCGGGATCCCTGAGGTGGCAATGCAGGTCGATGAAACCGGGGCAAAGGACCTTCCCGGTAAGATCGTGTACAACGTCAAACTTGCCGCTTCGGTCGATTTTCCCGATGGCGGCAATGATACCGTTTTCGATTACGGTATCCATCGTACCCGGGAGAAACCGGGCACCGTCGAATAGCATTGCGTTACCCAGCAGTATTCTCATTGTCTTACACCTCCGAGGCAGACGAAAAGGAGAGCCATCCTAAGTGCGACGCCGCTACGGACCTGCCCCAGGATCATGCTCTGCGGCCCATCGGCTACCTCACTCGCAATCTCGACGCGCCTGTTTATCGGTCCCGGGTGCATAACAAGGGCTTCGGGTGGAGCGTATTCCAGAAGCCTGCTGTCAACGCCGAAGAACTGATGATACTCATCCAGGGAGGGGAACATCCCTTCGGCCTCTCTCTCCCGCTGTATCCTCAACAGGTAGACTATGTCGGCATCCCTGACGGCTTCCCCGGGGTCCATGGTGAAGGTGGCACCGAGAGCTTCCGGGACCTTCGGCATGAGCGTCGGGGGACCGGACAGAACAACCCTGACGCCCATCCGGCTGAAGGCGATTACATTGCTCCTGGCCACTCGGCTGTGAAGCACATCCCCGATAATGGCCATTTTGCGACCCTCGAGATCGCCAAGTTTTTCCCAGGCGGTGTAAAGGTCGAGGAGAGCCTGGGTCGGGTGCGCATGCGCTCCGTCACCCCCGTTGAAGACGACGCTTTTTTTTAATTTTCTCGCCAAATAATCAGCCGCCCCCACAGACTCGTGTCTGATCACTACCGCATCGGCTCCCATCGCTTCCAGGGTCCAAGCTGTGTCACGAAGGGTCTCCCCCTTTTCTGCGCTGGAGTTGGTAGTGCTCCAGTTGACCACGTCGGCGCTCAGGAATTTTTCGGCCAGTTCAAAGGAGACCCTTGTCCTCGTGGAGGGCTCAAAAAAAAGGTTGACCACCAGTTTGCCTCTAAGGGCCGGTACTTTCTTGATGGGCCTGTCCAGCAACTCGTCCATGGACCGCGTCTGCTCAAGGATGTACTGTAGTTCCTCCCGGCGCCAGGAATCAAGGCCAAGGACGTGACGCCGTTTCCACTCCATTCGTCAAAAACCCTCCCTCTCGCAGATGACGGCCTCATCGAGCCCATCTAGTTCCCTTACCCGGACCTCGACCGTTTCATTCCTGGATGTGGGGACAACCCGGCCCACGTAATCGGGATGGATCGGCAGTTCACGGTGCCCCCTGTCAATGAGGACCGCGAGCTGCACGCAGGACGGCCTGCCCAGGTCCATCAGGGCATCGAGGGCCGCCCTGATCGTTCGTCCGGTGTACAAAACATCGTCGACGAGGAGAATTTTCCTGGCATTCAAATCCTCAGGTATGGCGGTACTGTGGACCACCGGCTGATCGTGAAGTAGGGTCAGGTCGTCCCGATAAAGAGTGATATCAAGAACTCCCGTCGGGACCTTGTAGGATTCGAGGCCGAAGAAAATGTCCCTTAGGCGGTTAGCAAGGTAAACACCTCTCCTCTGTATCCCCACGAGGACCATACCCTCAAGACCTCGATTTTTTTCCAGGATCTCGTGGGATATTCTCTTAAGCACTCTTTCCATGTCCTTTTCATTCATTACCTTCGCTTTTTCCTTCAGCACAGGTCCACCTCCCTAAAAAAAGGGACGCGGTTTTCCTCTCTCGAGGAACCGAGCCCCTTTGTCTATCTCTTTCCGGAGATCCAATCTTTCCGGCCGATTTCCCTTTCCCGTCACCGAGTACGCACCCCCTACCCGGGGATTGTACCAAAGAGCATAAATAATGCAACCGGTTGCATTATTTATCGAGGAGAAATCCCAAGGCTGTTTCCGCTGCCTTCCTTTCGGCTTCCTTGATAGTCCTGCCCTCGCCTGCTGCCGATGCGTCGCCCAGCTGTTTCACGACCACCCTGAATAGGGGGGCATGGGGAGGACCGGTCCGGTCCGTCAGCAGGTATTCGGGCTTGCCCAATCCCATTTTTTCCATTAATTCCTGTAGATCCGCCTTCGGATTCCTGGGAATGCTTCTTTCAAAGCCTTCAGAGTCTACGAGGTACTTCTCTATCACTGCCTGGGCCGCCTCGAATCCACCGTCGATCAAAACAGACCCGAATATAGCTTCGGCCGCATCCGCGCTGAGCGCAGGCTGCTGGCGGCCGCCGCTTTTACAAAGACCTCTGCCCAACCTGAGGCTTTGGGGGATACCCACCTTTATGGCCCATTCGCTCAACGAATCCTCGCAAACGAGCGATGCCCTCCTGGCGGACAACTCACCCTCGCTCGCTTCAGGATACCTTTTAAAAAGCATTTCCGATACGCAAAGCTCCAACACCGCGTCGCCCAGGAATTCAAGCCTTTCGTTGCAGTAATCCAGACCGTTCTCGTTTGAATAGGAGGCATGGGTCAGTGCTTCAACCAGCAATTGGCCGTTTCTAAAGCGATAACCGAGTCGTTCCTCCAGGTTCCCAAGCATGCGTTTTACTCCCGCCTCGTCTCCTGGCGGCGAAGGATGTTCCACTTTAATCTCTGAACCTCTCTAAAGCCGCGACCGCGTTGTGGCCCCCGAAACCGAAGTTGCTGACAAGCACCCGGGAGATTTCCCCTTCCAGGGGTTTGCCGTCAGGAACCAGGTTGATCCGACATTCGGGATCGGGATTGACACAATTCGTAGTGGGGTGAACGATCCCCTCAACGATGGCCTGGATGGCGGCTATGGATTCCAGCGCCCCAGCAGCACCCAGGGTGTGACCTATCATGGATTTGGTCGAATGGACCAGGATCTTCCCCGTGTATTCCCCAAAGGCCCTGTTGATGGCCGAGGATTCCATCGTGTCGTTGAGACTTGTCGACGTGCCGTGGGCGTTGATGAGGTCCACTTTATCGAACCGCCATCCGGCCTTTTTGACCGCCTGGATCATGGCCTTGGCCGGTCCTTCGCCCTGGGGATCCGGAGCTGTGATGTGATAGGCGTCGCAGGTCGAGCCGAAACCCTTCACCTCGGCGAATATCCTGGCCCCCCTCTTCCTGGCATGCTCCAATTCTTCAAATACCAGGACCCCGGCACCCTCACCCATTACGAAACCGTCCCTGTCGATATCGAAGGGCCTTGAGGCGTGGAGAGGGTCCTCATTCCTGGTTGAAAGGGCCTTCATGGCGGCAAAGCCCGCTACGGCGACAGGAGTGATCGCAGCCTCGGTGCCACCGGCGAGGATTACATCCGCGTCATCTCTGGCAATCGTGTGAAAGGCCTCGCCCATAGTGTGGATGGCTGTGGCACAGGCCGTCACTACGCAGATATTCGGCCCCTTGGCGCCGAAGCGAATCGCCACATAGGCCGCGGGCATATTACTTAACATCATGGGAACGCAGAAAGGGCCGACCCTGGATGGACCTTTCTCCATCAGCACCTTCATTCCTTCGTACATGGTGGAGATACCACCCTCGCCGCTTCCTATAAAAACTCCGAATCTATCCGGGTTCAGGCTGTCCACATCAAGCGAGGCGTCATTAACCGCCATGTCGGAGGCCCCGACAGCAAACTGGATGACCCTGTCAGCCCTCCTGGCTTCCTTGCGATCCATCCATGACTCTGGATCAAAATCCTTCACCTCGGCGGCAATACGCACGGCAAAATCGGAAGGATCGAAAAGGGTGATCCTTCCGACGCCATTTCGACCCTCTTTGAGGGACCTCCAGTATTCTACCCTTCCATTGGCGATGGGAGAGATCACACCCATCCCGGTAATGACAACCCTTCTCAAGACGTGTCACTCCTTCGGTTCCCGCCGACAGGCACCCTGGGGCGGGTAACGGAGTAGGATGGTTTATGCGGCTGATGCCCCATAAACCATCCTATTGTTACCATGCTACTCTTCCACACCAAGTTTGCCCTTGATGTATTCCATGGCTTCGCCGACATTGGTGAGTTTTTCGGCATCCTCATCGGGTATCTCGATGTCGAATACTTCTTCGATCCCCATGATAAGCTCGACGATATCAAGGGAATCAGCTCCAAAATCCTCCACAAAGGAGGCTTCTGGTTTAATCTGGTCCTCTTCAACATCCAGCCTATCCATTACTATTTCCTTTAATCTCGCCGTGATCTCGTCCATCTTCATCTCCTTCACCTCCTTCCCACGAAACTCTTTGCATGAATCAAGCCATGGTCATTCCGCCATCAACGGCTATCACCTGGCCTGTGACATAGGAAGCTTCTTCAGAAACGAGAAATTTAACCACCGCCGCTACTTCTCCGGGTTGACCCGGTCTTCCCGCAGGGATCCGCGAAATCATCTGGGACCGATACTTCTCATCAAGGGCATCAGTCATGTCGGATTCAATGAATCCCGGGGCTACAGCATTAACCGTTATCCCCCTGGATCCAAATTCCCTGGCGACGCTTTTCGTGAAGCCGATCACCCCCGCCTTCGCGGCTGCGTAATTCGCCTGGCCCACGTTACCGATCAGCGCTATCACCGAACTGATATTAACTATGCGCCCCCACCTGGAGCGAGACATGTTCCTTACGGCCAGCCGGGTGGTAAGAAAATTCGACAGGAGGTTAGTCTTTATCACGTCCTCCCAGTCGGAATCTTTCATACGCATCAGAAGTCCATCCCTGTTTATTCCCGCGTTGTTGATTAGAACACCAACGGGCCCAAGGGTGGATTCTGTTTCCCTGAAGAGTTTTTCCACTTCAGGCGCGGAGGACACATCCGCCCGGAAAGCCTTGGCCTCGCCTCCGGAGGATACTATCTCCCTGACAAGGTTTTCGGCGGCCTCGGACGAGGCGCGATAGTTCACCGCCACCTTGTGCCCCAGGTCTGCCATCGCAAGCGCTATCACCCTCCCTATTCCACGCCCCGAACCGGTTACAAGGGCGACCCTCTTTTCAGGAATCATCATATTGTCCCCCCTTCAGGAAATCAATCACCTGGCCCAAGCCATCCAAATCAAAGAGTGACAGGCAGTTCGCATCGGCTGAAATTCTCTTGATTAGCCCGGTCAGAACGCTCCCCGGTCCTATTTCGACGAAGTGCCTGACGCCCCTGGAGATGATAAATTCCACGGACCCCGACCAAAGCACGGGCATGAAGGTCTGTAGGAAAAGAGCTTCCTGTATGCTTTCCACATCGGTTTCCTTTTGGGCGGAAACGTTGGCTACAAGGGGCCACTTTGGTTTTTTCCACTCACTCCGGGCGATGGACTCCCTCAACCGGTCCGCCACGGGGCGCATGAGGCGGGAATGAAAGGGAGCGCTTACCTTCAGCGGGAGAGCCCTCTTGGCCCCAGCATCTTTGCACATGGAAATGGCTTTGTCGACAGCCTGCCTCTCCCCTGATATGACGATCTGCCCCGGGGCGTTGAAATTAGCCGCCTGGCAGATCCCCAGTTCAGAAGCGGATTCACAAATGGAAATCACCGACTCGCGGTCGAGTCCGATAATGGCCGCCATGGAACCCACACCCAGGGGGACGGTCTCCTGCATCAACTTACCCCTGAGATGAACCAATCTTACGCCATCTTCCAGGGAGAGAGCCTCCGAAGCGACCAGGGCGGTGTATTCGCCCAGGCTGTGCCCTGCCACGAACTCGGGAGTGAACGCGATCCCTTTCTCCTCCTCGAGGCACCTGAAAAGAGCCATGCTCGTCGTAAGGATAGCCGGCTGGGCGTATTCGGTCTTTTCCAGTTCAATGTCGGGGCCGGAAAAAATTATCCTGCTCAGGTTGAAACCCAAAGCTTCGTCGGATCTTTCAAAAATGGCCCTGGAAGTGGCGTAACGGTCGAAAAAGTCCTTGCCCATTCCCACCTCCTGGGCACCCTGGCCCGGGAATACGACGGCATACTTCATCGGAATACCTCCAGGGACTTCATTGGTTTGAAAATCTGTGGAGGCTTTCAAACATCTCCTGCGTTCCATCGAAAAGTTCCCTTATGATCTCGGCTGCAGGTTGTACCTTGTTAACTAGGGCCGCCGACTGACCTGCCATGACAGAACCATAATCCACGTCACCATCGACCACCGCGGCCCTTAAACGCCCCGTGCCGAGCTTTTCCAGTTCTTCCAAGGATGCCCCGGCCTTTTCCAGCTTCGCGAATTCCCTGGTCAGCCTGTTCTGGATACAACGGACGGGATGCCCTGTGCTGGCTCCCGTGATCGCCGTGCTCCTATCCCTGGCTTTCAGGATCTCGTCTTTGAAAGCACTATGGGCGTTGGATTCACTGGCACATACAAAGCGGGTTCCAACCTGGACACCTTCCGCGCCGAGGGAGAAAGCGGCCAGTACCCCCCGGGGTTCAGCGACACCGCCGGCCGCGACGACCGGGATTTTGACGGCATCAACGATCTGCGGAACCAAGACCATGGTCGTGATCTCACCAATGTGTCCTCCCGCCTCCATCCCTTCCGCTATCACGGCATCGGCTCCCTGTTTTTCAACCCTTTTTGCTTGCGCCACCGAGGCAATGACCGGGATGACCTTTGTCCCCTGTGGCTTAAGCCGCTCGATCACCTTCCCTGGAGCCCCCGCTCCAGTGGTCACGACGGGGACACGGTTTCTCTCTACTACTTCCAGGGCGGCATCCGCGGTCGCCGAAAGGAGCATTATATTGACACCGAAAGGTTTAGCGGTCAGGGTCCTGACCTTGGCTATCTGGCTCTCCAGGAGGTCGGGGGGCATGCTGCCCGCAGCGATGACACCAAGGCCGCCGCCGTTGCTGACCGCCGCCGCCAGATCCGCATCGGCCACCCAGGCCATTCCCCCCTGGAGTACCGGGTAATTGATCTCAAGAAGCCTGGTTATCCTGTTGTTCCCGAACATCGAAACCACCTCAGATCTGGATTATCATGGCCCCGTAGGTCATTCCTGCCCCAAAGCCCACTAACATCACTTTGTCACCCTTTGAGATTTTACCTTCAGCCAAGCCCTCATGAAGGGCCAGGAAAACCGATGCCGCCGAGGTGTTACCGTACTTCTGAAGGTTGACCACGGCCTTCTCCAGGGGAATGTCAAGCCTTCGCATGACCCCTTCGATTATCCGATGGTTGGCCTGGTGGAAGATCCAGGCATCGATATCGCTCAGATCAAGACCTGCTTGATCGCAGAGATCCCTGACAAAGGGAGGGATCACCCTGTTGACATATTTGAAAACCTCGTTGCCCCTCATTTTCACGAAGTGAAGACCCTGTTCAACCGTTTCCGCCGTGGCGGGATGGGCGATAAGGCCTCCCGGGAACTCGATATAATCATCCAGGCTGCCATCGGCATGGACTTCCGCGGCCAGCACTCCATCCTCTCCGTCTCCAGCACCAAAAAGGGCGGCTCCGGCACCATCCCCGAAAAGAACACAAGTATTGCGATCCTTCCAATCGACAATCCTCGAGAGAACTTCCGCCCCTATCACCAGGACCTTTTTCCAGAAACCGGCCCTGATACCGGCTGAGGCTAACATCATGCCATAAACACAGCCCGTGCAACCAGCCTGCACGTCGCAGGCTCCCGCTCTCGAAGCACCGATCCTGGACTGAACTATCGGACCGACACCCGGGAAAAGTCGGTCAGGCGAATTGGTCCCGACAATGATCATGTCCAGCTCTTCAGGCGAGACCGAAGCGTCGTTAAGAGCTTCCATCGCCGCCTTGACGGCAAGGTCGCTGGTCAACTCCTGCTCGGTGGCGATCCGCCTCTCCCTGATACCGGTCCTTTCCACGATCCACTGATCACTGGTGTCAACCATTCCTTCCAGATCTTTATTGGTCACTATCCTTGCGGGAACGCTCATTCCCGTACCAAGAAGCACTACAGGGGCACATTGGTTGAATTTCATTCTCTCCTCACTCCCTCGGTAAGCTCTTCGGCTATGGTTTGTACGCCCCTTTTCGACACGAACTCTCGTGCGACCCTTATCGCGCCGCAGATGGCTCTTGCTCTGGACCTCCCGTGAGCCTTGATAACCGCTCCGTTTACGCCGAGCAACGGCGTGCCGCCGGTCTCCTCGTAGTTGAAACGGGTCCAGAGATCTTTGAGCATGGGAATCATGAACACCATGCCCACCTTCGCAAGGAAGCGCCGGTTGATCTCTTCGCGGATCAGTGAATAAAGCGCCTCCCCGGTACCCTCGATGAACTTCAAAAGGATGTTGCCGGTAAGCCCTTCACAGACCACTACATCGGCCGCCCCGAAGGGAATACCACCTCCTTCGACGTTGCCGATGAAGTTGAGTCTGCCATTTTTGAAATACTCCCTGGCTTCGATTATCAGTTCGTCACCCTTTGCCTCTTCCTGCCCGTTTGAAAGCAGCGCTATGGAGGGGCTTTCAACACTCAGGATCTTCCTCATGTACACGTCACCCATGAGAGCGAACTGGAACAGGTTCAATGGCTTGCAACGGACCGTCGCCCCGATATCGATAAGCATCGATGTTCTGTCCACCGCTGGGAGAGGAACCCCAAGTCCAGGCCTTTCTATGCCCGGTATCCTTCCCACAACGAGGACTCCGCCAGCCACTATGGCTCCTGTGCTTCCCGCCGAGACACAACCCTGGGCCTCCCCTGACCGGACCATCTGCATGGCTATCCTGAGGCTTGAACGCCTCTTCTGCCGTATTGCCACGGCGGGAGGTTCATCCATGGTGATCCTCTCTTCAGCATGGACCAGGTGGAGCCTGGTCCTGACAGAGGCCGTCGTATTCTCAAGAAGAGGCCTGATAATCTCTGAATCACCCACCAGGGCGATTTCGAGGTCGGGAAATTTTTCGCAGGCCATGATCGCTCCAGCACAGGTCTCAACGGGAGCGTTGTCTCCGCCCATAGCCTCAAGAGCCAAAAGCACTGGATTCACCCCTTTCCGACATCGGGGGCCCGTCTTGACATTCCTTTTCGACGGTTATAAACCGTCCGACGAAAATTTCTTGTTCACCTACTCTTATTCTCACACTGACTACATTCTTGTTTCCTTTTTTTGTACCCACCTTGGCCCTCGCTACGAGTCTTTCTCCTACCTTGGCGGGGAACCGGAACCGGACCCGAGCTGAGCCCGTGACGACCATGTCGGCTTCTATGACGGCAATAGCGAGAGAGCTGGCCATGGCGTAGATATAATGATCGGAAACATAGTCAGTATGACGGAAAGCCATCTCCCGCGATGTCTGAAGGGTTGAAAGCGCCCACTCCCCGGGCTGCAAGTCCAGGAGTTCACCGATGACCTCTTCTCGTTTGAGCGATCTGAGCCGGCTCCCGGCCTGGTTAGCCATGGATCTCATCCGTTCCCTGACCTCGGGGATGCCGAGCATGGCCCTGTCAAGCCTGACGGTGCTCATGCTGACCGACAACCTTCCCGCCAGTTCCTGATCGGTCAGAAGAGGATTTGCTTCAAGTTCCGAAATAATCCTGCCCTGGCGGACCTTTCTGCCAGCAGACCTTTGCATTGCCCATCTCCCTTTATCATCTGGTACTAACATCAGGTTATATGATCTGGCAGTATAATGCCCACCAGCTCGATGGTCAATACGTAAGGGAAATTATGTAAGAAAAATTAAGTTGAATAAAGGAGTGTTCGGACGGGGATAATGCCTAAACCCTGGAATTAGAAAAGGCCAGGGGAACTCCTGTCCCCCCTGGCCTTCCGGGACCGGTCTCCGTGAACCGGACGATAATAGGGTTCACGAACTCTTTTCTTTGCCCTCCGCCTTCTGCTTAATGACCTGTCGACCTCGGTACTGCCCGCACTCGAGGCAAGCCCTGTGCATCTGGATCGTTTCTCCGCAGTTAGGGCAGGCGGTAGTTTCCGGGCTCTTCAAAGACCCTAACCACTGGGCTTTTCTCTGCCTGGTCCTTTTATGCGATGTCCTACTTTTTGGAGTTGCCATTCCTGTTCCCTCCTTTCCCGGGAGCTTCATCATTTCCATTCTCAATTAATTCCGCCAAAACCGCGAACCTTGGATCGGGCTCAGAAGTTGAACATGAGCATTCGCCCCTGTTCCTGTTCCTGCCACAGAGGGGGCATAAACCCAGGCAGCCCTCGCAGCAAAGGATCTTCTCGGGAAGCGAAACAACCAGATATTCCCACACCTGGCCTGAAATGTCTATCTCTCCCTCGATGGACGGGACGAGGACCAGGTTTTCATCATCCTCCGCGTTTCCGTCCTCGACCCGGTCGCCCTTGTTTTCGGGCATGGGTTTTAAAAAAAGTTGGAAGCTTTCGGAAACTTCACAAGAGGTGGCCTCCAGGCAACGCGCGCAATCAACTTCCATCCTCGCCTTAAAGGCGATGTCTACATCGAGGCCCAAAGCATCACCTGACACCGTGGCATCGACTACCACGGGATCGGTGAACCTGTACTCTTGTCCCCAGTGTTCAACGGAGCCCGATATCGGGAGTTCACACCTGAGGACCAAGGGTCCCCTCTCCTCGATCACCGTAGCGCCTTTGAAGGAGCAGGACCAGCCCAGTGGTTTCACTCCTATCCCGGTTTTAAAATCTTCGTTGCTCTTTTCCATCGCTTCAGACCTAGTCTATGGCGAGCTCCTTGGTATCCCTCGCGATTACGAGTTCCTCGTTGGTGGGTATGACCATGATGCTCACCCTGGAATCGGGCCCGTTTATAAAGGCCTCCTTGCCTCTCATATTGTTCTTTTCGAGGTCGATCTTCGCCCCAAGGAACTCCAGGTCCTCACAGACCATCTTTCTCACGGTGACGCTGTTCTCGCCGATGCCCGCCGTGAATACGATCGCGTCGATCCCTCCCATGGCTCCCGCATAGGCACAGATGTGCTTGCGAATCCCGTAAAAAAGGATGTCAAGGGCAAGCCGTGCTTTGGAGTTACCCTTCACTGCGGCCTCCTCCACATCCCTGAGGTCGCTGCTCAGGCCTGTAATGCCTTTAAAACCACTCTCTTTGTGAATGATGTGGCTCATCGATTTGGGGTCGACTTCATCATGTTCCATGATATAAAGGATCACGGTGGGATCGATATCACCGCAACGGGTTCCCATCAGTACACCCGGGACTGTTCCAAATCCGAGGCTGGTATCGATGGACCGGCCACCTTTTACGGCCGAAATGGAACTGCCGTTGCCAAGATGGCAGGTCACAATCTTCAGGTCCTCGATGGGCTTACCCATCATCTCGGCAGCCCTGTGGGCGACATAGAAGTGACTGGTCCCGTGGAACCCATAACGCCTGACCCTGTGCTTTTCGTAGTAATGGTAGGGGAGGCCATAGGTGTAAGCATAATCCGGCATCGTCTGGTGGAAGGCGGTGTCGAAAACCGCCACCTGGGGCACATCGGGCAGGACCTCCATCATGGCCCTGATCCCCATGAGGTTGGCCGGGTTATGAAGGGGCGCAAGGGGACAACATTCTTCGACCACTTTCAGGACTTCGGGGTTGACCACCACGGAGCGGGCGAACTTTTCGCCCCCGTGGACCACCCTGTGACCGACGGCTCTGAGTTCCCCCAGACTCTTGATTACCCCCTGGTCTCCATCGAGAAGGGTATCGAGGACGACCTTGATCCCCACCTTGTGGTCGGGAATAGGGGTATCGAACTTCAGGGGCTCGAGACCGGTTTTTTCATGCCGAACCCTTGAACCCTCGATACCAATCCGCTCCACAAGCCCTTTCGCCAGGACCGCTTCCGTCGTCATATCGAAAAGCTGGTACTTCAAAGAAGAGCTGCCGCAGTTGAGAACCAGAACTTTCATGCTATCAGACCTCCTTCGGTATTGACCGGAACCGTTCCACAGATCTATCGTAGTCTTATTCGACCAGGAAGGAAGGTCCGGATCCTTGCTAAATAAAAACGTTGTAGGAATCATTGCCGAGTATAACCCCTTCCACAATGGACATTTATACCATATGAACCGGTCCCTGGAAACAAGCAGCGCCGATGCCGCGGTAGTGGTGCTTTCGTCGAACTTCGTCCAGCGGGGGGAACCAGCATTCCTGGACAAGTGGTGCCGTGCCGAGATGGCCCTACGATCGGGTGCCAATCTCGTGATCGAGCTTCCGGCGGCTTTCTCCTGTCACAACGCAGGGGTCTTCGGATCCGCCGCGGTTGACCTGATGGCCATGACCGGTGTCGTGACCCATCTCTCTTTCGGCATGGAAGACCCCGACGCTCCCCTTGGGTCTATCGCCAAGATCCTCATCGAAGAACCCGCTGCCTTCCGGAAGGTGCTCCGAGAACGCCTCGACAGCGGCTTTTCTTACGCCGAGGCCAGGACCGCGGCGGTGGAACATATGCTTCCAGGGGCGGGAGAGATACTATCATCTCCCAACAATATCCTCGCCCAGGAGTACGTCCTGAGGATCGTCGAACGCCGCTATTCCCTGGAAGTCTCTCCCGTCAAAAGGATCGGTTCAGGTTACCATTCGGGCTCCTCGGGACCCTTCGCCAGCGCGGGGTGGATAAGGGACACCATGAGAACCGAAGGGTTAAATTATAAGATGATTGACGTCATGCCCTCCCGAGTCCTGTCCATCCTGAAGGAAGAGATCTCCTTGGGCAGGTGCCTGCTCTCTCTTGACATATTCTGGAGGATCCTGCGAACGGTCCTTGTTAGAGACGGTCCCTCCAGGCTTTCGAAGTTCGCCGAGATGAAAGAGGGCATCGAGAATCTGCTTTGGGCCAGCGCCGTG
>JAAYIZ010000090.1 GCA_012523215.1 Thermovirga sp. | reverse complement strand
TGAGCCATCGCGATGCGTTCTCCACGGTGACGGATTCATTATTCAATTCTGCGAAGAACATGACACTGTTCAGGGAACCCTCCAGCTCGCGGATGTTGCTGGGGATGTTCTGGGCAAGAAAGTCCACCACGTCGTCGGGGATGAAGTAGTTCTTCAGCGCGGCCTTCTTTTTCAGGATGGCTATCCTGGTTTCGAGGTCGGGGGGCTGTATGTCCGTGACCAGCCCCCACTCGAAACGGCTGACCAGGCGTTCCTCGATGTTGTGGATGTCCTTGGGCGGCTTGTCCGAGGTGAGGACGATCTGCTTCTTGGCGTCGTGGAGGCTGTTGAAGGTGTGGAAGAACTCCTCCTGGGTGCTCTCCTTGTTGGCGAGGAAGTGAATGTCGTCGATGAGCAGGACGTCCACCCCGCGATACTTTTGCTTGAATTCATGGGTCTTGTTGTTCTGGATGGAGAGGATGAATTCGTTGATGAACTTCTCGGAACTGATATAGGAGATCTTTATCCCCTCGTTGTGCCTGGCGACGAAGTTGCCTATGGCGTGAAGGAGGTGGGTTTTTCCCAGGCCGACGCCTCCCCAGAAAAAGAGAGGGTTGTAGGCGATGCCGGGTGATTCGGCCACGGCAAGGCTGGCGGCGTGGGCGAGCCGGTTGGACTTGCCCACCACGAAGGAGTCGAACTGGTAGTCAGGGTTGAGGCCGTTCCTGGGCCTCTCCGTTTCCCTGGAGATGCGCTCGGCCCGCTTGATCTCGTCCTTCTTGGCGCCGCCTCCAACCTCGAGGATGATCTTTTCGGCAAGATCCTTCTGTACGGCCAGGGCGGTGAGCTTCTCGATGAACCTCGACTGGATCTGCTCCCTCACGAAAACGTTGGGGACATCCAGCGTAAGGACCTTGCCCTCCAGGGAGGTGGGAAGGCATGTCTTGAGCCAGATATCCGTGGCGCCCTTGGGCAAATTCTCCTCGGCTATCTCGAGGATCTCTCTCCAGACACGATCGGTATTTTCATGCAAGGGGCTCACCTCGCGACCTTTTTGGATCGACAGCGAAGATAATATTACCATATTTGAATCCACAAGTTTTATCCACATATCCACATTTAGTTCATAATTCAGGGAAAGGGTGAAAAAGCCATCGGGTGGTGGATATTCCTGATCGGGTCATAAAAAAGTTTAATTTGACCAACCGTAACAAATCTGCCCCTCCTGGGCTTACAAGTTATTAGCATTCCTATTCACATCGGTGGTGGATTTCTGGCCTATAATGTTGATAGCCCACTCGTGCCCTCCATGGCGCGGTTTCCTTCCGGGCTGAGAAGGGAGTCCTCCCGATGAGTCGTGCCGGCCTTCACGTGATAAGCCATACTGATCTCGACGGCGTGACAGCGGCCGCTGTAGCCTGGACCCACGGCCGCCCCGGGATGAGCCCCGTCAGGCTCTCCCTGGTCGGTTACGGTGAGGTGGACTTCCTGGTATTGGATTCTCTCTCCAGGGGTGAACCGCTCGTAGTGCTGGATCTTTTCTGCCAGAAGCCCCAAACGGTGGACGAGATCGACCGCTCCTTCACCCTGGGTGACCCCCCCTTCCTCTTCGATCACCACCAGAGCACGCTGGAACGCTACGGGAACAGGCCCTGGGTCCATGTCGACGTGAATCACTGCGCCGCCAGGGTCTATTACCGGTGGCTCATGGATAAGGTCGCCGGCGAAGAGCGAGATCGGCTGGGCCGCCTGGAGGGGATCGTGGAGATAGCCAACGACCGCGACCTTTGGCTCAACAAGATCCCTGAGAGCAGGCTTTGGCAGGCCCTGGTCACCCTCTGCGGTCCTTGGGCGGTCTTGGCCCGCTTGATCGACGACCCCTCCCCCGAATTGAGCCCCGATGAGAGGTCCTTCACCGAGGCCTTTGTCCAGGAGCAGGAGAGGCGGTTTGGCCTGGCCCTTGAGAAGGCACTGCGCTCCGGTGAAGACCTGCTCTTTGTCGGCCCGGGCGCCCTGGAGTTTGGCGATGTCTCGGATTTTTGCGGCCTTGTCCTGGACCGGATGGAGTCACCTCCCAGGTTGGTGGCGGTCCTCAGCAGGCGCCCCGCCGGCGACTGGGCCGTCTCCCTCAGGAGCAGGGAGGGTTTTGCGGGGAGGGTTACGGGGTTGCTCCGGGATGGCAGGAAGGTCCGCGGGGGTGGCCATGGCGACTCGGCGGGACTTTATTTTCCGCCCCATTACAGGCCCGAGGAGATCCGCGATTCGCTGGTATCGGCGGTGAGATCCATCCTGGAGTCCGACGCCCCCTCGGGGCTGTCGCTGGGCGACCTGCTGAAGCAAGCCATGGAAGAAAAGAAGTGAACCCGGGAGGTGAGGCCTTGTCCTTTCGAGTCGCTCTCCTCTATGCGTCGGTCGGGACCGGCCACAAGAGTGCGGCCTTGGCACTGGAGAAGTGGTTCCACCGGGAGGTTCCCGACTCTCAGGTCCTTTGCCTGGACACGCTCTCCTTCGCACTGCCCCTGGTGAGGGGTGTCTACACCAGGTCCTACCTCGAGATGGTGAGTCACATGCCCCACCTCTGGGGCTACTTCTACGAGACCACCGACGACCCTGAAACGAGAAACGGCGTGATAGCCACCCTGGGAGAACTGACGGAAAAACTGAACCTCCTGGGGCTGAAAAAGGCCCTCTCATCCTTTTCCCCCGACGCCATCCTTTTCACCCACTTTTTCGGGGCCGCCGCCGTCGCGGATGCTTTCGCCCCCGGCGTGCCCGTCTGCTATGTCAACACCGACTTCCTGAGCCATGTCTTCCACCGAAACCCCTCTTTCTCGGCCTGGTTCGTCTCCAGCGACGAGACCCTCCAACAGTACCTGGCCGACGGCTTGCCGCCCGGCAAGGTCTTCCCGACGGGGATCCCCGTGGACCCTGTTTACGTCTCGCCCCCCGGTAAAGAAGAGTCCCGCCGACGCCTCGACCTGGCCATGGACGAGAAGGTCGCCCTCGTAATGGGAGGGGGGATTGGCGTCGGCCCCATCGAGGAAGTGATGACCTCCCTTGTGGAAGGTGGTTTCGCAACAGAGGTGATCTGCGGGACCAACGAGAAGGTCCGGGAATCCATCGGGGAAAGATTCACCGGGCGGCCGGATTTACGCGTCCACGGCTTTGTGGATGATATGCCCTACCGCTACGCCTCGGCGGACATCATCTTCATGAAACCCGGCGGGCTTTCCACCTCGGAAGCCCTCTGCATGGGGACTCCCATAGTGATCACCGACCCCATACCGGGTCAGGAGCAGCGCAACAGCGATTACCTCCTCGATCGTGGGGCGGCCAGGACCCTCTTCGACTACCGACTCGCCGTCGAAAAAGCCGAGAACCTTCTTTCTTCCCGCGAGGAGAGGGATCGCCTCCTGGGGGTGGCGAAAAGAATAGCCCGGCCACTGGCGGGGAGGGACATCGTCAGGAAGATTATGGAAATCGTAGGTCAGTAAAAGACAAGGCTTCGATGCTCTTTTTTGGGGTTGTTTTTCATACCCGTCACTTACCG
>JAAYIZ010000089.1 GCA_012523215.1 Thermovirga sp. | reverse complement strand
CCAGCCCCATTCCCTTCGCGGAGTTGACATCGCCGCTATCGTTGGAATTCCAGGCAATCCCCGCTGACTCCTGTCCCCGATGCTGCAGGGCGTAAAGCCCCAGGTAGACATCCTCCAGCACGGAATGGCCATCTTTACAAAATGCTCCGAAAACCCCCGCCATGTTTAAGACCTCCCGACCTCATGTCGGTCCGGTCTTCTGGGGAAAATAATCACTTCCCCCAAAGCGAGGGCACCACCGGTAATTTTACCGATCCTCCGGGCGGGGAAACCTTCCCAGCAAGAAAGGAAAAGGCCGTTCGATTTTTCCGGGACGAGGTATACCGCCCGCGCGCCCCACTCTCCAAAGAGACATTCGGGAGAAAGGTCGAGACTCTGGATATCCAACCTGATCCCAATCTCCGCAGCCAGGCAGGTCTTCGCGAGGGAGACCAGCAGCCCGCCTCCGGCCACCGCTCGGCCGGCAACGGCAGCTCCCTGGCGGACGGTTCGCAATGCCCTTTCCATGAATGCCTTTTCCCTCACGGGGTCGTAAGGCCCCGGCGGAAAGGCTGTGACTTGGTCTGTGATCCTCGAGTAAGCGCTACCCCCCAAAAATGCGGGGATGTCTCCCACCAGGAATACCGATCCAGCCTCCCGGTCGGCGGAATCTCCCAGTGGGGGCTTTCCGCGACCCTGAAGGCCCACAACGGCGATAACAGGGCTGGGAAGTATCTTCCCTTCGGGGCTCTCGTTGTAAAGGCTGACATTCCCCGATACTACGGGGCAGGCAAGGTCGCCTGCCACGGCAGCCAGGCCTCTGACCGACTGCTCCAGGATCCAAAAGTTCTCGGGGTCTTCCGGCGATGGGAAGTTCAGGCAGTTTGTCATACCCAGGTGGGCGGCTCCACTCACCCACAGGGATCTCAGGCACTTGAGGAAAGTCTCGGCCGTCCCTTCGAAAGGTTCTAATTGGCATTTCCAGGGGTCCGCCTCCATGGTTACCGCCACGAGGCTCCCGTTCTCCGCGACCCGGAAGATGGATACACTTTTCCCGGGAGAGGTGACGGTATCGGACTGCGCACCATGATCGAACTGGCGGAAAATATGGGATTTGTCGGCCAGGTTCGGGTCTTCCATTATGGCGGCCAGGCATCGGGAGACTTCCGCCGGGTTGAGAGCTCCCGCGCCTCTTGCTCCTTTCCTGGCCCCGGCGGCAGGCTTTCTTGAAGGCCAGTGGACAGGAGGGGAACCGCCCCCGACCATCCCGGCCGGGAGGTTCACCTCGGTCTGCCCTCCCCGGGTCATGACAAAGTAACCGTCGTCGGTCACTTCACCAATTACTCCCCATTCCAACTGCCACTTCGCGGCTATAGAGCCGATCTCATCCAAAGATTCCTCTTTCGCGATCAGGAGCATTCTTTCCTGGGATTCCGAGAGGGCGATCTCCCAGGGTTCCATCCCCTCCTTGAGAGGCACCAGGTCTACGTTTATGAGAATCCCTTCGCCGCTCTTAGAGGCAATTTCACTCGAGGAAGAGGCTATGCCCGCGGCTCCCATGTCCTGCATGGCGACGATCAGGCCTTTTGAATGAATCTCCAGGCAGCATTGTATCAGGCGTTTTTCCAGTAAAGGATTCCCCTTGGGCACTTGGGGGAGGCTTGGCCCCGCGGCATCACCCAGCTCGGAAGAAGCAAAGGCAGCGCCCGCGACCCCTTCTTTCCCGGTCTTTGAACCTATCAACACGGCCCTGTGTCCCGGTCTCGCCGTTTTGGAACTGACGATGCCATCCAGGGGAACCAGTCCGAGGCACATCGTGTTGACCAGGGGATTGCCGTCGAAGCACTCGTCGTAAACGGTTTTTCCTCCGATGGTAGGGATTCCCAGGGCGTTTCCATACTCGGCGATGCCCTTCACGATCCCCTCGGCGGTGGCCGCGGCCCGGGGCGAATCCTTCCTCCCCAGGCAGAGTCCGTCCAAAAGGGCCATCGGCCTAGCCCCCATGGCCAGTACGTCCCTTACGATGCCGCCCACGCCCGTGGCCGCCCCGTCGTAAGGCGCCACCGCCGAGGGGTGGTTATGGCTTTCCAACTTGAAAGCTATCCCCCAACCTCCGCCGATATCGACGATCCCGGCGTTTTCTCCGGGTCCCTGTACCACGAAGTCTCCCTCGGTGGGCAGCGTGGCCAAGAGTCTTCTCGTGGACTTGTAACTGCAGTGCTCGGACCACATTACACCGAGAATTCTGAGTTCCGCCTGGTTCGGTTCCCGTCCCAGGGTTTCGACGATCACACCGTACTCGGCGT
>JAAYIZ010000088.1 GCA_012523215.1 Thermovirga sp. | reverse complement strand
TGGTAGGTTCGGAAGGTCCCGTCAGGGCGGGCCATGGCTTCCAGGAGCTGGTTGCAGCTGTCGATAATGGCGTTACCGACCATGATCTGGCTCCGGCTCGCCGCTGCGGCACCGCTATTGGGAGCTTTGGCCGTGTCATTGCAGACCAGCTTGATCTGTTCCAGCCTGATACCGAGGGGTTTCAGGGCCTCATGGGCCGTTCCCAAGGATCCTATGTCGGCGCCTTGTCCATGATCCTCCCAGGTGTTGTAAAGGATGACCCCGTCCTCGGTCAGCTCGATGTTGCTCCTGGCCTCGTCGGACCCTACAGAGTTGGCGTTGTAGATGCCCAGGGCTACCCCTACGCCCCGTTTTACGCGGTCCGTAGAGAGCGCGGCGGCACGTTTTTGGGCTTCCCCATACAAGGGTTTCAGCCTGGTAATCATGGCCGGCAAGGGGTAGATCTCAGGCCTTTGCCCTCCCGGCATGGTGTCACCGGGCCGCATGATGTTCTTCTCTCTGAACTCCAGGGGATCCATGCCGACCTTTTCGGCGAGCATATCGATGGCGATCTCCCCGGCGAAATAGGTCTGGGGGGCCCCATAAGCGCGGAAGGCTCCGCACCATTTGTGGTTCGTGAAGTGAGTGTAGCCGCAGCCCCTGAAGTTCTCGACCCCGTAGGGGGCGCAGAAGAAAAGTCCCCCCATGTTGGTCAGTTTTTCGCTGGCCTCCGAGAAGGGACCGTGATCGACGTGCCAGTAATGTTCGGCCCCGAGGATCTTGCCCTCCTTGTCCGCGCCTATCCTCACCTTCATAAGGAAGGGCGAGCGTTTGGGCGTCCTGAGGATGTGCTCCTTCATGTCAAGGCGCATGTAGACGGGCAGGCCGGTGGCGATGACGCAGGCACCGATGAGGTGCTCGTTGGTTACGGCCACTTTGTACCCGAAAGTAGCGCCGGTGTTGTTCTGAATGACGCGAATCTTGGAAGGGGGCACTCCCAGGCCGCGGGCGATCATCATCTGGTGGGCGTAGATCATGATGCTCTTGCTCTGGATCGTAAGGCGCCCTTCTTCGTCGTAATAACCGAAGCCGCAGTCGGTCTCTATGGTCAAGTGGGGCTGGCGTGAGCTCAGGAATTCCTCTTCGACCAGGTAGGGGGCCTTTTCAAGGAGCGGGGCGGGATCCTCACCCTTGATAAAGGGGCGTTTATTGAAGCAGTTGGGCATCCCGTCGATCCCCTCGATCTCGTCGTAGACCTTCGGGGCGTCCTTCTTCATCGCTTCCATGACGTTCAAAACGGGGGTCAGTTCCTCCATCTCGACCCGAACCGCTTCCGCCGCGGCCCGTGCTTCTTTTTCCGTCGAAGCGCAGACTATCGCTACAGCTTCGCCCCATTGGCGGATTTTGTCACCGGCGGGGACGAGGATTCGCCTCTCCCACCCGTCGGTGCTGGTCGTCTCGGAGCCCACCTGACCGCGGATTCGGTTGGTACCCTTGTTGGCAAAGATATCCTCGGCGGTGACGATCTTGTATACGCCGGGTATTTTCTCCGCTTCAGCGAAGTTGATCGACTTCACTACGGCGTGGTGAGTCTCCGGGCAGACCGGTACAGCGAATAGTGTGCCTTCGGGCAATTTCAGTTTCACGTCGTCGCCGAAGTCAAAGGTTCCCGTAGCCTTGTAAACGGCGTTAGGCCTCGGGTATCTCGTCCCCCAGACGGAACCGTCTTTTCCGAGCAGTTCCGAGAAGTCGGTCATCTCTTCTTCACCGCGCAGTACCTTGGCAGCGAGCATCACCGCGTCGGTTATCTGGATGTATCCCGTACAGCGGCAGGCGTTCCGGTTCTTTTGGAACCACTCCCTGATGGTTGCGCGATCCGGGTCGGGGTTGCTGTCCAAAAGGGCCTTGGTGCTTATGATAAAGCCCGGTGTGCAGAACCCGCACTGGATGGCCCCGGTTTTAATAAAGGCCCATTGCAGTGCGTGCAGTTTCCCCGGAGCCCCCAGTCCTTCTATGGTTAGGATATTCGCATCCTCGGGAACGGTATTCCATTTTACAATGCAGGAACGGACCAGTTTTCCGTCCATCAACACGTTACAGGCACCGCACTGGCCCACCCCGCATCCGACCTTCGTCCCGGTAAGTCCCAATTGATCCCTTATCACTGTGGAAAGGAACGTGTCGGGATAAGCGACAACGTCCGACGGCACGCCGTTCACATTAATTCGCTTTTTTGTCGCCTGCTTCATTTGCATCATCCTTTTCTTGTATTGTTTTATTACCAGGTCGATTATCCTCAATACCACGGCGGGCTTGCGATCATCCTCCCCTGCGGGGGGTCTTCCCTTTCGGGGGTAGGGGTCTTGACCGTTGAAGGGTAGATCTTTGGGCTCCTCGTCCGTTTTACCGGAATGGCCCCGGTCGAGGGGAGCGGTGACTGGGATACTATTCTAAATCGATAGAGTCTTTGTTCAATTTTTTGGTCAATAATATTTCTTTTTGCTTGGTATTGTTCATGGATCAACCCGTCGCGTGGAAGTACCGGTGGGCACGGACGGCACCGATAACCGGCCATTGAACGGAACAGAAAAGGCCTCCTTGACAGGAGGGCCTTTTTTTATGGGAAGTGGGTATAGTAGGTACTGTGGAAATTAAAATGCAATAGTGTTGCAAATATGAGACTAATGTTGACAATCTTCTCTCCTCACAAGAGAATAGTTCTAAGCGAAATGGCAGTGCAATGAAAAGTGATTCAGGAAAAGCATGAATCTGCGAAAAGGTTTCGAGCGGGACAATGTCGTGGGATCAGGGCTTCTCCCCGAGGCGCAATGATATCGTCCGAGACAGGTTGCCCCATTGTGAACCCAGGAGGGGATCATCATGGTCCGCCAATTTTAGTTTTTTCGTTTCGCGAGAAGGGGCAGGGTCGATACACGGGAGTGAAACATTTTGCCTTTTGAATGATGAAGGGAGTTGAGGTGACGTGATCCAGAAACGTTTTTTCGTGAACGGAATTGAACGGAATATCATCGTGAAAGGCGAGGATTCCCTAGCGAAGGTCCTGCGGGAGCAGTTGGGCCTGACGGGAACGAAAGTCGGTTGTGACACAGGACATTGTGGTGCCTGTAGTGTGATCGTAAACAATGAGCTGGTCCGTTCCTGCATTTTCAAGGCGGGAAGGATCAAGGACGGCGATTCGGTAACCACCATCGAGGGAATCGGCACCCCGAATAATCTGCATCCCATTCAGAAAGCTTTCATCAAGCACGGGACCGCCCAGTGTGGCTTCTGCATTCCCGGCTTTGTCGTCTCCACCAAGGCCCTGCTGGACAGTAACCCTTCACCGACCCGTGAAGATGTAAGGGAGTGGTTCCATAAGCACAGAAACGCCTGCCGGTGCACAGGCTACATTCCGATAGTCAATGCCGTTATGGATGCGGCCAAGGTTTTAAGGGGCGATATGAAGGAAGAGGAGCTGGAGTACAAGCTCCCCGCCGACGGACGAATCTGGGGCGGGACCTATCCAAGACCCACCGCAGTGGCAAAGGTCACCGGCACGCTGGATTACGGTGCAGACCTGGGGTTGAAGCTCCCGGGCAACACGCTTCAGCTCGCCCTGGTGCAAGCCACGGTGAGCCATGCCAACATCAGGAACATCGACGTCTCCGAGGCAGAAAAGATGCCCGGCGTCTACAAGGTCGTCACCCACAAAGATATCAAAGGCAAGAATAGGATCACCGGTCTGATCACCTTTCCCTCGAACAAGGGGGATGGCTGGGACCGACCCATTCTCTGTGACGAAAAGGTTTTCCAGTATGGCGACGCCATAGCGATAGTCTGTGCCGATACTTACGATAATGCTTGCGCAGCCGCGGACAAGGTGAAGGTTGACCTGGAGATCCTCCCTGCCTACATGAGCGCCCCCGCGGCCATGGCTGAGGACGCCCTGGAGATCCACCCGGGAACGCCCAATGTGTACTATATTCAGAACCTCGAAAAGGGTAAACCCACAGGTCCGATCTTCAACAGCGCGCCCTACGTGGTGGAAGACGATTTCTATGTCCAGAGGCAGCCCCACATGACAATCGAGCCCGACGTCGGTTTTGCCTACATTGACGAGGGAGGGGTCCTTAAGATTCACTCCAAAACCATTGGAGCCCACCTGCACCTCCTCATGATCGCCCCCGGCCTCGGCCTGGAGCCGGAAAAGATCGCCCTTGTCACGAACCCCATGGGCGGAACCTTCGGCTACAAGTTCAGTCCCACGATGGAAGCCTTGGTGGGAGCCGCCGCCCTTGCGACGGAAAGACCCTGCTTCCTCAGGTACAACTACTTCCAGCACATGACCTACACGGGTAAGCGGTCGCCCTTCTTTGTCAATATCAAATTCGCTGCCGACAAGGATGGCAAGCTGCTCGCCATGGAGACGGATTACAACGTGGACCACGGCCCCTACTCCGAGTTCGGCGATCTGCTGACGCTCCGAGGCGCCCAGTTCATGGGTGCGGGCTACGATATACCAAACATCAAGGGAACGGGCCGCACGGTGTGCACCAACCACGCCTGGGGTTCTGCCTTCAGGGCTTACGGGTCACCCCAGTCGCTCTTCTCATCGGAACAACTCATGGATCAACTGGCGGAAAAGATCGGAATGGATCCCTGGGAGATTCGCTACCTGAACTGTTACCGTCCGGGTGCTACGAACCCCAGTGGTCAGGAGCCCGAGGTCTTCAGCTATCCCGAGATGCTCGAAGCTCTGAAGCCCCGCTACGAGGAGGCGAAGGCCAAGGCAAAGCGAGAGTCCAAGGATAAGATCAGGAAGGGTGTTGGACTCTCCATGGGGTGTTACGGTTGCGGTCTCGACGGCCCCGACGGGTCGGAGGCATGGGCTGTGCTTAACCCCGACGATACGGTAACGATAGTGGCAGCCTGGGAGGACCATGGACAGGGTGCCGACATGGGCATGGTTGGTACCGCCCATGAGGCTTTACGCCCCCTGGGCATCACGCCCGACAGGATCCGCTTCACCTGGCCCGATACTTCCAGCACGCCCAATTCGGGTCCTTCCGGCGGGTCCCGTCAGCAGGTCATGACGGGGAACGCCATACGGGTCGCCTGTTCTGAAATGCTGGCATCGCTGAAGAAACCCGATGGCAAGTACATGGACTATTCCGAAGCGGTTGCCGCGGGCAAACCGCTGAAGTACGTGGGCAAGTTCAGCGTTCCTGGTGTGGCCTGCGATGAAAAAGGCCAGGGGAGGCCCTTTGTGGTCTATATGTATGGAGTCTTCATGGCGGAAGTCTCGGTAAATACCGAGACGGGCAAGGTGGAAGTGGACAAGATGACCCTCATGGCGGATATCGGCAAGGTTAACAACCGCCTCGTCACCGATGGACAGATCTATGGCGGGATGGCTCAGGGAATAGGGCTGGCCCTGTTGGAGGATTTTGAGGATATAAAGAAGCACTCCAACCTGGTCGGAGCGGGATTTCCCTTCGCCAAGGACATCACCGACAACATGGAGATTGTCTATTTTGAGAACTATCCGAGGGAGTTCGGCCCCTTCGGCGCCGCCGGAGTGGGTGAGCTTCCCCTCTCCAGCCCTCACGCAGCCATAGGCAACGCCATCTACAATGCCTGCGGTGTCAGGGTCCACCGGCTGCCGGCTCTTCCCGAAAGGATCCTGGCCGGATTCAAGGGCCAAAAGGTCTAAGACCGTCCTTTTTAGTCCCGTTCCGGCTGCGAGGCCGGAACGGGACTTCTATTTCCGTCAGGTCTTTATCAACCCCTTTGGAGAAGGCGATGGAAAAGGAAGTACT
>JAAYIZ010000087.1 GCA_012523215.1 Thermovirga sp. | reverse complement strand
CCGTCAATGAGCCGTTACTATAGTCCCTTCATACCTTCGATCCTCTCGACTGGTCCAGCGCCTCGTCTATCGCGGCCGATACATCCCCCGGGGGGGCCTGGCCCCTGATCTCCCTCATGACAAGACCTTGCAGGTATTTTCTTTTCTTGCCCGAGGGATCCGCGCCGGAAAGAACCAGGCCTGCCTCCTCGGGGTGAGCGGCGAGGATCCTCCGGACAACTTCGGCCAGCAGGTCTCCTTTTACTCCCCCCGGAACCGCACCGGCTTTTTGCATAGCTTCTTCAACCTCCAAGCCGTCACGGCGCATGAACTCCAGCACGTCCCTGGCGGCCGTATTGGACAAAGACCCCTCGTCGACTTTCATGAGAAGGGCTCCCAGGGACCGGGGGGTGAAAGGAAGCCTATCCGCCTCAAGCCTGGTTTCGTTGAGGATCCTGAGGACCTCGGTTTTCACCCAGTTGGCCGCCGACTCCCTGCTTGCGCCGTGACGGACCGTTTCTTCAAGGAACTCCGCCAGGTCAAGTCGTTCAGAGAGAGTCGCCGAGTCCTCGGGGCTCAAACCCCATTCGACCTGGAAGCGTTCCCTTTTCTCCCAGGGTAGTTCCGGGAGTTCTCCCTCCATGGCACGGACAAGGCCATCATCAATAACCAGGGGAGGCAGGTCCGGCTCGGGGAAATAACGATAATCCTGGGCTTCTTCCTTCCCCCTGGTGGCCCTGGTCACGCCTCTCAAGTCGTCCCAGTGGCGGGTCTCCCGTTTCACCCGGCCTCCTGCCAGGAGAATCTCCCTCTGGCGGGAAATCTCGAACTCCAGGGCCCTTTCCATGGCCCGCACGGAGTTGACATTTTTTATCTCGACCCTGCCGCCCCATCTTCCGTCGGAGCACTTCTGGGAGACGTTGACATCAACCCTCAGGGAGCCCGATTCCATGTCGCCGTCGGAGGCACCCAGGTATCTCACCAGTCTTCGCAGGGACAGCACATATTCCCTAGCCTCCAAGGGAGTGGACATATCCGGTTCGGAAACGATCTCCGCCAGCGGTATTCCGGCGCGATTGTAGTCAACCCGATGAAAGGAGCTGCCCGAAAGTCTGCCATCGGCGGTACCATGGACCAGCTTGCCCGCGTCTTCCTCCAGGTGGAGCCTCGTTATACCGATGGTTTTTTTCAAATCCCCGACCGAGACGGGCATGGCTCCCCCCAGGGCGAGGGGGAGTCCTAACTGGCTTACCTGGAAGGCTTTGGGAAGATCGGGGTAAAAGTAGTGCTTCCTATCGAATCTTGAAACCCTCGAAACGGAACAACCCAGTGCAAGAGCCACCTTCACGCCGAGTTGAACGGCCTTGACGTTAAGGGAGGGAAGGGTCCCGGGAAGGCCCAGGCAAACCGGGCAGACTAAGGTATTGGGTTCGCGACCAATATAGTCCGTCGGGCAGGGGCAGAAGAGTTTCGTGCCCGTGGCCAGTTGTACATGTACTTCCAGGCCAATGACTGTTTCAAAAGAAAGGGCCATCAGCGGCTTCCTCCCGTGGCGATCGGCGGAAAGCCGAATTTT
>JAAYIZ010000086.1 GCA_012523215.1 Thermovirga sp. | reverse complement strand
TCCCCAGCCACGGTTGGGTAATCTTCGGGATCCGTCACGGGTACCACATGCCGGAAATTTTTTGCTGCGGCCCGGATCAGGGTGACCCCCCCGATATCGATATTCTCAAGCAGTTCTTCCAGGCTGGTCCCCTTTTTCAGAGTCTCCTGGAAGGGGTAAAGGTTGCATACGACCATATCGATCATGGGTATTCCGAATTTTTCGACATCGGCCTTGTCGCCCTCAAAATGTCTCCGGGCGAGGATCCCGCCGAAGACTGAGGGGTGAAGCGTTTTGACCCTGCCCCCCAGCATATGGGGGTACCCGGTAAGGTCCTCCACTTCTTTGACCGGTACTCCCGCCTCCCTGATATGCCTTGCGGTTCCGGAGCTGGAGACGATCTCCCATCCAAGGTCCGCCAGGTCCTTCGCCAGCCCGTCCACGTTCTTCTTGTCGAAGACCGAGATCAGCGCACGCTTCTGGCCCATAACAAGCTCTCCTTTCAACCCCGTCGGTCCAGCAGGTCGATCAGGGTCCTGGTGTAGAGGACATGCTCCGTCTGGTGGATTCGCTCCTCCAGCGTTTCAAGTGTATCACCGGGAAGGATTCTCACGGGCTCCTGGGCTAGGATTTCACCATGATCCACTTCCTCGTCTACGAGATGGACCGTCACCCCCGTCACTTTCACTCCCAATTCGCAAGCTGCCCTTATGGAGTCTCTGCCGGGGAAGGACGGCAGAAGCGAAGGGTGGATGTTGACGATCCTCCCCTTTCTGGGGGCGACGAACCGCGGTGAAAGAATCCTCATGAAACCGGCCAATACCAGCCATTCAACGGAGTGATCTTCAAGAAGATTCTCCAGGCGCCTCTCGGCATTACCCCCTCCCTGCGGGGAGTAAGGGAGGAGGTAGGTCGGGACCTCCCTTTGGCTTGCAGAAAGGAGTCCCCCGGCTTCGGGGTTGTCGCTGGCCACGAAGGCTATCTCTGCGCAGAGAAGGCCTGCAGAACAGTTGTCAACGATGGCGGCCATGTTTGACCCCCTCCCGGATATCAGGATCGCCAACCGGGGCTTCAAGATGAAACCTCCCCGATTACGGTCGCTTTTTCACCTATTCCGGCGAGTATGGACGATACTCTGGACACATCGTCGGGCTTCACCGCGAGAACGAATCCTATCCCGAGGTTGAAAACCCTTCTCATCTCCTCCTCGTCCACTCCTCGATTCCTGATAAGATCGAAGACAGGCGGGCGCTCCCAGGAGGCGTAGTCGATCAAGGGTTTAAGGGATACGGGGAGCATCCTGGCGATGTTCTCCTCAAGGCCGCCCCCGGTAATATGGGCCATTCCGCGGACTGCTCCTGACGCCGTTGCCTCCAGAGCCTGGTTGACGTAGAGCCGGGTTGGCTCCATCAGGACTTCCGAGAGGGGTTTTTCGAAACCGGGAACGAATTGGTGCATCTCCATCGGCTCGGGACCATCGAGAAGGCACTTTCTTACCAGGGAGAAACCGTTGCTGTGCACGCCGGAGCTTGCCAGTCCGAGGAGGGCGTCCCCTTTTGATATGCCCTTTCCGTCGATAATGCTTTTTTCCTCGACCAGGCCCACGGCAAATCCAGCTAGGTCGAACATGCCCGGGGCATAAATGCCCGGCATTTCAGCCGTCTCTCCGCCGAGCAGGGCGCATCCGCAGGACGAACAGGCTTCAGCGATGCCCTCCATTACTGATCCGAAGATGTCGACATCAAGGTATCCACAGGCGAGGTAGTCCAGGAAAAATAGGGGTTTTGCCCCACAGGTGACGAGGTCGTTGACATTCATGGCCACCAGGTCCTGTCCCAAGCCCCGGTATAGCCCCGTCAGGCGGGCCACGTCCAGTTTTGTCCCCACCCCGTCGGTGCAGGCCGCAAGCGCTTTCCCCCCGCCGATCCTGTAAAGCCCCGAGAACCCACCGATGCCGGAGATAACCTGGGATGAAGAAGCGCCCGAAGCGATATTCTTGACAAGGTCTATCCAAGCGTCACTTCTTTCCAGGCTGACGCCGGCTTTCTCATAGGTCCACTCCATTATCCTCTCCTCCATCAAGGTAATCCCCACTGAAGCAGGCGGTGCAGATATCCGATGGCGGAAGGCCGATCGCCGAGACAAGATCTCCGATGCTCAGGTAATGAAGCGAGTCCGCGCCCACCGCCGAGCGTAGGGTGTCAATGTCCAGTTTAGCGG
>JAAYIZ010000085.1 GCA_012523215.1 Thermovirga sp. | reverse complement strand
CCCCCGATGCCCTTCATCTGCTTGATTATGGAGTGCAGCCTCACCCCGCTCCTCAGCGAAAGCGATATCAGCCTCCCGATGGCCTCGGTGAAGGCCATCGTCTCGTGCCCCGATTTGCCCATGGTGGTGAAGACCTCCACGGGCCGGCCATTCACCTCGTTGACGGTCAGGTAGAGGTTGCCGTAACTGGTGGGTATCTTGGCGGTCTTCCCGCCCAGGATGAAGGGGCGCTCCATGGGGCTATCCACTTCCAACACCTGCGGTATCGGGAGGGCCTGCTGGACGGCGGGCTTGTCCACGTAGAGGACCTGGCCCGAGCGGCATCCGTCGCGGAAGACGGTGATGCCCTTGCAGTGGGTCTTCCAGGCCAGGATGTAGGCCTTCTCCACGTCCTCGACGGTGGCGCTGTTGGGCATGTTGATGGTCTTGCTGACGGCGTTATCCACGTACTCCTGGAAGGCCGACTGCATCTTCACGTGCCACTCGGGGGCTATCTGGTGGGAGGTCTTGAAGACCCTGGCGATAGTACCCGGTGATTCGCCCCTTTCCAGGGCCTCCACGTAGTAGCGGTTGCGGTAGGAGAACCGCTTTCCCTCCAGGACCTCCTTGGTGAACTCCAGGGCGAAGACGGGCTCAATGCCCGAGGAGCAGTCGGCGATCATGGAGAGGGAACCCGTGGGCGCGATGGTGGTAATGGTGGAGTTCCGCAGCCCCGAATCGGGAAGGGCCGGGCACGCTCCCCTGGAAAGGGCCAGGGCGGCGCTCTCCTGGCGGCCCGCCGAGTTTATGGCCTCCATGATGCTCCTGCCCAATTCGAGGGCCTCCTCCGAGTCGTAGGGTATCCTGAGCTGGAAGAGCATATCGGCCCATCCCATCACCCCCAGGCCGATCTTGCGGGTCGACTTGACCATCTCCTCGATCCGGGGGAGAGGGTAGCGGTTCACGTCGATGACGTCATCGAGGAAGCGCACGGCGAGCCTGGTGGTCAGCCGGATCTTCTCCCAGTCGACCTTGCCGTCTTCCACCATGCCGCCCAGGTTTATGCTCCCCAGGTTGCAAGCCTCGTAGGGAAGCAGCGGCTGCTCGCCGCAGTTGTGGACGACTAGGCCGTTGGCGTCGAAGGCGTTCTCGCCCGGCACCATGGCATCGAACACTTCCTCGACGCCGTCGGGGGCGATCGACCCGATGGTGGCCGTGAAGGGATCGCCCTCGGGCCCTCCCTCGTCGGAACCGAGGGTCTTCAAAAGTTCGTCCTGCCTTCCCTGGTCTTTGAAGCCAACCCTTTCGGCGAAGAGACGGGCGCTTGCCCCCGAGACGACCAGTTCGGGCCACCCGGGCGGCAGGGACGGAAGCCCCTCGTCCCCGACCCCGCGGATAGTGCCGACAATGCCAAGGCGGAGGAGCATTCTCTGGGCGGTTTCCAGGGTCGGCAGCGAACACCGCTCCAGGTGAAGGCTCGCTCCCTTTTCCCGTTCATCCCCGACGGAGCCCTTCGCTTCGAAGAGTCCCCGCAGGAAACCCTCGGCAAAAGCCGATGATGTCCCTGTTTCCATCTCCTGGCTGAAACTATTGTCCCCTCCGGGCATCGACGATCCGTCATCCTCGACGGCCCTCAACCCGGCCAGGTAGCCCTCTTCGGCGGTGCCCGGGCCGGGCCATTCCGGCCCCGACCTGTGATCGTTGATCTTTATCCTGTCGCCGGGCCTGAGGCTCCCGGCGGCGATCCACTCGAGATCTTCTCCATGGCCTGTTTCCCGCCCCACTTTGAGGACCGGGTGATCGGCGGTGAGCCTCAAACGAAAGCCCTCCCTGGTCTCCAGGAGGAGAACCGATTTCTCACCCGTTTTGAAAAACCCCTCACCGGAAGAGGGCACCACCTTTCCGTTCACCACGAGGCCTATCTTCCTGCCGCACAGGTCCCTGGCCCGTTTCGGCCCCTCGACGGTGTGAACGATGGTGTCGCCGGTGACGCAGGGGTTGGTCGACGTGATGGGGCCCAGGTGAGCCAGGGGGTTGTCCCTGTTGAGTTTGTCCAGGAAGACCATGCCGGGGTCTCCGGTTTTCCAGGCCATCTCGCATATCAGCGCCATGAGTTCCCTGGCTTTGACGGTGCGGACCACTTCCCTGGTCCTGGGGTTCTTCAGGTCCCAGTAACCGTCATTTTCCACGGCCCTCATGAAGTCGTCGGTAACGCCCACGGAGATATTGAAGTTGACGAGTTTGCCCTCTTCGGTCTTGGCCTTGATGAAGTCGAAGACGTCGGGGTGATCGGCGTTCAGGATGCCCATGTTGGCGCCCCTCCTCATCCCCCCCTGCATGACCACCTCCGTGGCGTGGTCGAACATCCCCATGAAGGAGACGGGTCCCGAGGCCACTCCGTTTGTGCTGGAGACCTTGTCCCCCCTGGGCCTGAGTTCGCTGAAGTTGTACCCCGTGCCCCCGCCGGATTTGTGTATAAGGGCCATGTGCTTCAGGGAATCGAAGATGCCCTCCATGCTGTCCTCGACGGGCAGCACGAAGCAGGCCGCAAGCTGCCCTCCCTGGCGCCCGGCGTTCATGAGAGTGGGGCTGTTGGGGAGAAAGTCCAGGCGGGCCATGATATCGTGGAACATCTTCACGATGGTCTCGTCGGTGGGGTCCTCCTCGGCGGCGGCGACGGAGCGGGCCACCCTCCAGAACAGCTCGTCGGGCGTCTCGATGACCTTGCCGTCCTCATCCCTGAGGAAATACCTCTCCTCGAGAACCCTCATGGCATTGTCCGATAAGGATTGGTCCCTCTTTTCCGGGTTTCCGGATCCGTCCATGGTCATGATCTTCCTTTCTCCTTCGCCCCTGGGGGGTACTTGATGTGTGGTTAATTCTGGCTGGACCCTCAACATATAGCGTATCACAAATCCAGGAGCCCTATAATACCCCCTTTGTTTAAATCCCGAAACAGGCCCTTCGGCTCAGAGAACTCTCAGGGAAAGGGACTTTGAAAGCTCCTCGAGAACCCTTATCCCCCCTATGGAGTTGCCCCTCTTGTCGAGGGCCGGGCCCGCGACGGCCACCCCGGCCCTGCCGGCTACGGACCCCATGATCCCGCCTCCTACCCCGCTCTTGGAGGGAAACCCCACCCGCACAGCGAAGTCGCCGGACCCGTCGTAGAGGCCGCAGGTCATCATCAGGGCTCTCAGGATCAGGGCATTCCTCCCGGCGAAGACCCGTTCGCCCGTCAGCGGGTTCACACCCCCACCGGCGAGGGTGGCGCCCATGACGGCCAGGTCCTCCACGACGCACTCGATGGCGCACTGCTGAAAGTAAGAATCGAGAATGTTCTCCACGTCCCCTTCCATGGCCCCCACGCTCCGCAGGAAGTACCCCAGGGACCTGTTCCTGTCGCTGGTTTCCTTCTCTGAGGCAGCCACCGCCTCGTTCACTCCGAGTTCCTCGTTGCCCGACATCCTGCGCATCGTCTCGAGGACGGCCGCAAGACGCTCGGAACTGTCGTTGAAGGGGAGCAGCGAGAGGACCAGGATGGCGCCGGAGTTGATCAGGGGATTCTGGGGCCGGTGGGGAGCCCTCATCTCGAGCCTCATGATGGAGTTGAAGGGGTCGGCGCTGGGCTCCGCACCGACCCGGGAGAAAAGGGCCTCCTCACCGCAGATCTCGAGCGCCAGGCCCAGCGATGCCACCTTGGAGATGGACTGAACGGTGATCTTCGTACCGGTATCCCCCGCCGAGCAGACCCGGCCGTCAAGTCCGCAGTAAGCGACGGCCAGGGCCGAAGGATCGGCCTTGGCCAGTTCGGGTATATAGGTCGCCACCGACCCTCCCTTCAGGACGCTCCTACCGAGATCGACGGCCTCGTTCAGGACGATCTCCATCATTTACCCTCCTTTCATACCGCCTTCGGGAGTAACAAAGACCATGCTTGCTGCTATTATAAGGGGCGATTGCGCTTCGAAACCCCTTTCGACAAGGAAAAAGGACGAAACTGAAGGAAGTACCCCCCGACGGAAGAGGGTTCATCACGACGACCTGGGAGAAGACCTTTTGAACAGATACCGTTCGGTGTTCCTGTCTGACCTGCACCTGGGGACTAGATGGAGCCGCCCGGAACAGCTCGGGGTGTTCCTCGGCAGGGTGCGGTGCGATTTTCTTTACCTGGTGGGAGATATAATCGACGGCTGGAAGGTTTCGCGCCTCCGTAACATGAGCGATTCCCACAGGGACATCCTGAAGAGGCTCGGCACCCTCGCCCGGGAGTCGCAGGTCACCTTCATCCCCGGGAACCACGATGAGTTCCTGGACCGTTTCCTGGGCCTGAGAAAGGCCAGGATGTTCTTTCGCGACAGGGCCTTTCACAGGACCGCCGATGGGAGGTGCTTCCTCGTCTCCCACGGCGACGAGTTCGACCCATCGGTCCGTGGCTCGAGGTTCCTCAACACCCTGGCCGGAAGGGCCTACGAACTGGCGCTCTGGTTTAACGCGGCGCTGCCCCTGGCCGAAAGGCGCCGGCGATCCATCGCGGGGCTGCTAAAGAGGAAGTTCAAAAGCCTCGCCTGCGCCCTCAGCGGCTTCGAGAGAAAGATCATCGCCGAGGCGAAGCGGGCCGGGCTTGACGGAGTTATCTGCGGTCACCTTCACAATCCCTTCATCAGGGACGTAAGGGACGTGCTTCTTTGCAACTGCGGCGACTGGGTCGAGCACCGCTCCGCCCTGGTGGAGCACTTCGACGGCCGCCTGGAGGTGCTGAACCTCGACGAGGCCGGCAGTCTCATTCCAGGAAGGCCTTGAAGAGGGATCCCAGATCGACGCCCCCGATGACCCTGTCCTTGTAGGTTTCGAATATCTCCTTTCGTGCCTTCTCGAGGGTCGGGGGCCGGACCCCGTTGCGGATGGAGACGGCGGCCTCGACCATGGCGGCCAGCTTGTCGCAGGCCTCGATGAGGGATCCGTCGAAGGGATCCCATTCATCGGTGTCGTAGAGAAAATCCATCTCCGAAGACCCCAGGCCGATGTGGACCCCGCCATCCGAAGGGTCCCTGACCTTGTTGGAGAACTCCTCCTCCGTCAGGTAGCGTATCTCCCGCCTCCATCCCTCCGGCAGGAGAGGCAGGAGCCTGGTCTCCATGGATTCCTTCTCGTACTCCTTTATCAGTTCCTCGATGCCCTCGACGGACCGCTTGACCGGCGAAATTATGTCGCGGGTGAGCACCTCCGGGAGGTCATGGAAGAGCCCGCCATAAAAGGCGTTGCGGAGCCTCCTGGGTGAGGAACCCCTTTCAAGGGAGGCGAAGTAGGAGAGGGAGGCCACCACTAGCAGGTGTTCCAGCACCGACGTGGCGGGCACCCTGGGGAGCTGCGCCCACCGGACCTGGAACCGAAGCTGCCCGCAGAGGTCGATGAAGGCGAAAAGGCCCTTGTCGGTCATGCCACGCCGTATCATGATCTCCCTGACCCCCGCCAGGTCGATATGCTCCTCCACGCGGCTCTCTATCTCCCTCCGGGTCTCCTCGATCCCCCAAAGGTCACGGTTGAACCGGTAGATCATTCTGAACTCCCAGTCGGTGGCCAGGAAGTGGGCGGCCCGGAGGATGACCTTTTCTCTTCCCGAGAAAGGGCGCTCTTCGAGGTAGCTCCTGAAACGGCCCCAGAAGCCACCCCCCAGGGGTTCGAAGGGGCCGGCCAGTCGCTCCAGAACGAGCCTGTTGAGCTTCTGCCCGTGCCTTTCCATCATCCTGTGAAATACGGGGGGCTTGATATCGGTGAGGACCATCCTCTGGAGGAATTCGAAGAGCCCTCCCTCGATCAGGCGGACCCAGTCCAAAGGTCTCCCCTGGTCCTCCTCGCAGCGAGCGATGACCCAGGCGATGATCATCTTGTGGGCCTGCTTGGCCAACTCGGTGAACTGCCCCGGCCTCGCATGATCGTTCCATCTCGTCATCGACGCCGCGGAGAAAATAGTCTCCACCACGCCCGGCGTGATCATGACCTCGTCCTCCCTTCCAAAGGGATAGGGATGGGATTCCTTTTTCTCTACTCTATCATCGGCGTCCAGGGGGGGGTCACCCCCGCTATTCGCGGCTACCCCCGAGGTAAGACCTGCGTATTTCGGGGTCCCTGGCAAGGTCAGGACCGGGGCCGCTTTTGACGAAAAGGCCCGCCTCGAGGATATACCCCCTGTCGCTTATCTCGAGGGCCTGGGTCGCGTTCTGTT
>JAAYIZ010000084.1 GCA_012523215.1 Thermovirga sp. | reverse complement strand
TCGTCCTGGTCTGCATGAAGAACCCGGACTTTTTCGACTTCTTCTTCATCCAGGAGCACTTCCTCCGCTACACCACCAAGATGCACGGCCGCTTCGAACCGTGGTGGTGGTTCATCCCGATAATCATAGTTGGCTCCATACCCTGGACGGGCTTCCTGCCGGGGGCGATAGCCGACGCCCTGCCCTCATCGATAGCCAGCCCGACCCGCCAGGACAGGGGCAAGATCTTCCTGCTGCTCTGGTTCGGCATCATCTTCCTTTTCTTCTCCATTTCCAATTCCAAGCTGATTCCCTATATCGTCCCGGTGATGCCTCCCCTGGCCATCCTGGTGGGTTCCTTTCTCGATCTTCACATGGACAGGGGCAAAACCAGGTCCCTGGGGATGGGCTTGCTCCTCAACAGCCTGGTGCTTCTGCTCTTCGGAATAGCGGCCGCCGCCTACCCTTTCCTGGACCAGAGGTACGGCAAGGAACTGCTTCCCTTCGTGGCCCCCGTGGCGGGAGTCCTTATCCTCCTGGTAGTTCTCTCCTGGACCTACTACCTGAAGGGTGAATCCCGGAAGGTAGTGCTGGCCCTCTGCATCTTCGCTTTTTTGAACATCGCCACCTTCAAGAATGTCTTCGCTTTTTACGACAGGATCATGAGCGCCAGGGACCTGGCCTCGGCAATACGCGAACAAGTCCTCCAGGGCGACGTGGTCGCCCAGTACCGCGACTACGACCAGGGCCTCCCCTTCTACCTGAAAAGGAGGATAGTCCTCGTGGACTGGAGGGGCGAACTTGAGTTTGGTTCAAGACGGGGAGACCAGTCGGACTGGTTCCTCGATTCCAGAGGTTTCATCGAACGCTACTGGGACTCCGGCGAAAGGGTCCTGCTCATCATGGGTGAGGAACAATCTACCGATTTCCTCCAGACGGGCGGGGTTCCGCCAAGGATCCTGGAGCGGATCGGGGACAAAATAGTGGTTACCAACAAGGGAGATGAAGGGGTCCAATGAGAGAGACATTCCTGCCATTCGCCAGACCGGATATAAGCGAGGAAGCCATTGCCGACGTGGCCGATTCCCTGAGGTCGGGGTGGATCACCACGGGACCCAAGGCGCAGAGGTTTGAAAAATCCTTTGGGGAGTACCTTGGGGTGCCCTATGCCCTGGCCGTGAACTCGGCCACGGCGGGGCTCCACCTCGCCCTGCTCGCCTTCGGCATCGGGCCCGGCGACGAGGTCATTACTACCCCCATGACCTTCGCCGCGACGGCCAACACGGTGATACTGACCGGCGCCAGGCCGGTGCTGGCCGATATAGACCCGGTGACGCTCAACATCAGGCCCGAACTGGTAAAAAAGGCCGTCACCCCGAGGACGAAGGCCATCATCCCCGTGCATTTCGCGGGCCGTCCCTGCGAGATGGAAACCCTAGAGGAAATAGCCGAAAAAAACGGCCTGGTCATCATCGAAGACGCCGCTCACGCCCTGGGGGCTTCCCGCCAGGGAAGGCCCATCGGCGCCCCCGCGAGAGAAAGGCAGGCCGCCGTCTTCAGCTTCCACCCCACGAAGAACATCACC